>JAENXO010000227.1 GCA_016649455.1 Gemmatimonadota bacterium
AGCAATTCCACGGGCGACACGAGGAATCTGAAGCTGAGTCGGCGTGGAGCGTCGCTCGTCTCACGAGCAGCGTAGTCGTGAAGAATCTCCAGGTTGCGAGCCACTCGCGTGTCTTCCACGGCGCTCGCGCTGGAAAAATCGAGCTCCAGCTCCTCCGGGGCGACCACCACGTCGACACCATCGAGCTTGCCCAGCTCCTTGAGCTCGACGTTGGTGAATTTCGCCTGGGCCGGCCCGCGGCGGCCCAGCATTACGACCTCGCGCACCCGGCTGTGCCGCAGCGCCTCGAGCGCGTGATCCGCGATGTCCGTCCGCGCCAGGACCTCCGGATCGGTGAGCAGGATCCGAGCGACATCCACGGCGACGTTTCCGTTGCCGACCACGACCGCGCGTTCTACCGACAGATCGAACGACAGGTCCGCGCACTCGGGCTGGCCGTTGTACCAACGCACGAAGTCCGTGGCGGGCCAGCTGCCACGCAGCTCCTCTCCGGCGATCCCCATTCGTCTATCGGTCTGCGCCCCGACGGCGTACACGACCTGGTCATAGATCGCGGTCAACTCGGATCGCGTGATGTCCTCGCCGAACGCGACGTTGCCGAAGAACCGGACCCGGGGATGCTGGAGAACGCGATCGAATACCCGCGTGACCCCCTTGATCGACTGGTGGTCTGGTGCCACCCCTTCGCGCACCAGTCCGTATGGTGTCGGCCAGCGCTCGAATACGTCCACGGACACATCGAACGAGCTGTCCTTCACCAGGGCATCGGCTGTGAACAGCCCGGCCGGTCCCGCGCCGATCACCGCGACGCGAAGCGGACGGGCTGGAGAGTCAGGAGGGTCAGGAGAGTCTGGACTGTCGGTCAAAGCTGCGCTCCCGCGAGCGGGGACGATCCCGGGGCCGGCCCGGGTGGATTTCCGGATCGTGCCGTCAGACCACTCTATCCGCGCGGCTCACGGGGCGTCAAATATATGCCGGCACCTCGTCGGACGTAACCTGCGATTCCACGGACGCATCGGCGACCGGGGACGTAGATGTCGCAAATCGAAAACCAATATATATCAGCACGATTCCGACCAGCTCCGTGACGTACAGGACTTCGACGTGGCCCATCCGGGTCGCGGTTCCGCCAATCCCCGGCAGGATTGCCCCGATCGCTATGAACCAGTTGCCTACAGTTCGGTTCCGCATCTCAGGAATCTTCCGGTATTTCAGGGCGGAGTAGATGGCACCGCCGATCAGGAACGTAACGGCGTACAGGTTGATGAACGGGCTGAAGGCCCGAACCCACTGCCACTCAATCACCCGGCCCGACAGTCGGTAGGGCTCCACCAGAGTCATGTCGATCGGAGTCAGAAGTACGCAGGTCGCAGCGACCGCGACCACGGAGAGCACGAGTGCCGTCAAGCGGTCAGCAGTCTTCCGCGAGAACAGCAGGTAGACCGTCCCCTGCGCGAGGGGGAATCCCCCGAGCAACGCGCCACTGATGTACCAGGCGCGGAACAGAGGCTCATGCCAGCCGAGCAGCGTCGTGAGCGATTCGGTAATCGTCCCGGCAGCATAGGCGAATACCCCGATGGCCCACCACAGGTGGTGCAGACCACCCTTGGTTCGATACCGCCGCATCAGAACAAAGCCGAACCAGATCGCGAAGATGCTCGTCGCGATCGGAATGAAGTGCACGAAGCTTCGCATGTGCGCTTACTCCTGGTTTCGAGTTGAGCACGGGTCGGCCTCGGATACCGTCCCCGGGCTCGGGATCGAAGCGTGGCCTGGTCGCATACGGACTCGACGCGACCAGGCGTGCAGGTTCAGGTCAGAAGCTGGTCACCCAGCTGATGACAAATGTCCGCTTCGGGTTGGGCCGGAAGAACGACGCGTTGGAGAACTCCGCGTACAGCTCGTTCGTCAGGTTCTCCACGCCGATCATCAGGTTATGTGAAGTCATGCCGTAGTTGAACAGCCGTACTCCACCCCGCAGGTTCATGACGGTGAAGGAGGGAATGGTGCATTCCGTACCGTCACCACCTACCGCGATCGCACCACAATTGCGGTCCACCTGGGTACCGATGATCGATCCCGAGTTCTTTTGTTCGCCGTTGTGGCGGAACTGGAACGCTGCCCAGAATCTCCCGGCCGGTTGACGATAGGCCAGCTCGGCTGTGATCCGGCTGGAGTAGGAATCGCCGATCGGGTTGTTCCGATCGGGGTCCAGGCCATCTTCGGCGCTCGGGCTCAGGTCGTCCCCGTCCAGCCAGGTGTAGGTCGCTCCGATCGTGAATCCCACCACCGGCTGCCACTCCGCCAGCAGCTCGATACCCTTCACCCTGATCTTCGCCACATTCGTGTTCTGGAACGCCGGGAACGGGCCGACCACGCTGTCCGGGATCTGCGCGATCCGGATCCCGTCCTTGATCTCGTTCTGGAAGTAGAAGCCCTCGAACGCGACGTTCGAGCGACGGTACTTGAGTCCGAGGTCGAAGTTTATGCTGGTCTCGGGATCGAGGTTCGGATTCGAGATCTGGTAGCCGCCGCCTTCCGGCGTCGCCCCGTCGAAGAACAGCTCGATCAGGTTCGGCGACCGGAATCCCCGGCCCACGTTTCCAACCACGTTAAGACTCGGAAGAACCCTGACGAGCAGGTTCGCAGAGCCCACGAACTGGTTGTTCTTGCTCGACGCAGGTAGCGCACCGAATCCATCCGTCGGCTTTGGCGTCGCCTTGTCGCTCTGGTACCGTCCACCGACGATCAGGGCGACGCGGTCGCCGAGCTGCAGATCTACCTGGGCAAACACGCCGCCCCGCTCATAGACCGCGTTCGGCACATTCGACGTGCTGTCCTCGCTGACCAGCGGCGGGACTACCTCGGGCGGGCCGAATTCCAGCGCTGTTCGGCTGAAGTCATCTCCGAACGAGTCGTCGTGATAGTAGTCCGCGCCGTACGTGAGCAGGTGTCTACCGAACAGCAGCTTGGAGGCCTCCCCCCGGACCCCGAATCCCTCCAGGTCCGTGTAGTTCTGATTCTGGATACGAATTGCCGTCGAGGGCCCGAACGGATCGTAGATCTCGATGTTCTGTGAGAACGTCCGCTCGTTGTCCATGTAAGACGCGGAAAGCTGGAACCGGTCCGCGATCGGGGTTCCGAGCTGGATCCCCCGGTAGGCGACAGAGAAACGGTCGACTTTCTGATCCGGATAATGCAGGCGGATCAGCGGATCACCCGGCTGTCCGAGATCGGAATTCAAGACGTATCCGAATCCGGCGTTGTCCGCCCGGTAGAAGTCCCCCTTGACGAGGATCTTCTGGTTTTCGTTGAAGGCGTAGTCGAGATACAGACCGTACGACTGGTCAGTGACTCCCGAATCCTGTACGTCCACGTTGTCGTCGAACGAAATGTCACCGAATGTACCGCTGGGGGACTGGTAGTCCTTGGTATTCCGGTACGAGGCGGAGGCGCCGTATCCGAAATGTCCGGACCGGCCGAAGATCTCGCCGCTGGGCCAGATCTGTTCGCCCTGGTCGCGCCACGACAGACTGAGGTTCCCCCGGTATACGTCGCCTCCAAAGAAGGGCGGAGCCTCGTTGGCCAGCATGTTCACTACTCCGCCGATCGCGTCGCTGCCGTACAGCACCGATGCGGGGCCGCGTACGACCTCTATCCGCTCGACCTTCGTCACGTCTACGATCGCCGGAATTTCACCGAAATCCGCCTGTCGGCGGGCATTGTTCAGTCTGAGGCCATCTTCGAGCAGCAGGATCCGCTGACCGCGCTGTCCCCGGATCGTGGGCCTGGCCTGATTCGCACCGACGCCGTTGATGTCGATACCGGGCAGATCCCGAATCAGATCCGCTGCGTTATTCGGCTTCTGTTCCTTGATCGCGACCGTGTCGACAACCGAGACGGGGGCAGAAGTCTCGAAGATCCCTCTCTCGTCCCTCGTCGCGGTGACGTTGATCGGGTCCAGCAGGATCGGCTGGAGCGGAATCGTGTCCGCACGGGCCGAGTCCGGCTTCTCCTGCGGGGTGACCTGGATCGCGGGAGCCGGCGAGTCGGCGGGAAGCGGAGCTGCGGAAACCAGCTGTGGAGCGAGAACGAACAACGCGACGGCGAAAGGGGCGGTGAATCTCTCGAGCCTCATTCGGACCGGCGCGCGCTCTGCAAACGAAATTGCGAGCACGGTGTCCTCCACGAAACGCTTTGAGGTAAAAAAACACCGGCGGAGCACCCCTACGGGAGTGCCCCGCCGGATAGAAGGAGAGCGTGAGAATATCCTACAGGTGGACGAGGGGTTCGAATACTCGCAAATCTACCGAACGGACATCAGTAATCTTACCGACCGAAATTTCGGCGGATCGCTAGTCGGAGTCGTCCAGCAGGCCGTGTTCCAGCGCGAACCGCGTGAGTCCCGCGACGGTGCGGATCTCGATCTTCCTCATCAGGCTCTCCCGGTGGCTCTCGACCGTCCGGCGGCTGATCCCGAGCTCGAACGCGGCCTGCTTGTTGCTGTTCCCACCGGCGACCAGCCGGAGGACCTCCAGCTCGCGAGCGGTCAGCAGTTCCAGCGGATCTCCCGATCCAGACGAACCACCGCGCAGGGCTTCGGTCAGCCGGCTGGCCACGGCCGGACTGAAGAACGAGTCCCCGGCGTGCACGGCCCGTACGGCCTGGCGTAACAGGGCCGGGCCGGCGTCGTCTTTCAGCAGATAGCCCGCGGCTCCGGCATGAACCGCTCGCATCACGTACTCGGACTCGTCGTGCATGCTGAGGATCAGGATCTTGAGAGCCGGATATTCGTCCCGGAGCCGCCTGGCAACCTCGAGACCTGAAAGCTCGGGCATCGAAATGTCCAGGATCGCTACGTCCGGCTCCGTCTCACCGACGCGGGCAATCGCCTGCCGGCCGTCCGCGGCCTCGGCCACCACATCGAATCCGGGGTCGTCGTCAAGCACGCGACGGATTCCCTCTCTCACCAGGGCATGATCGTCGGCGATCAGTACCCGGATCGGACTCTCGCTCATCCAATCGTCTCCTGTTGATCGACTCCGCCTGGTGAACCGTCGGGTTCGGAACCGGAACGATAATCCGAATCGGGCACCGGGATCCGAACCCGGAGCAGCGTCCCTTCCTGTACTCGGGCCTCGAGCTCGAC
>JAENXO010000441.1 GCA_016649455.1 Gemmatimonadota bacterium
GATCCCCCCAGTCGAGAACGACGCGTTCCGGCTGGCCCAGGTAACGGAAGTCGTTGACGTGCAGCCCGTCGTGGTACGCGACGAACCCGACGTTCGCGCTCGGCTGGCCGGGCTCGCGCCCGGGAGGCGTGAAGGTGAGACGCGCGGGGCGGCCCGACAGCGGATAGGCGAGACGCGCGAACACGACGCGCTCCGCATCTTCCGCCTGTACCGGAAGGGGCTCTCCCGTCACTTCGTCCCGCTGAATCCGATGTCTGATCTCGATTTCGCTGAGCCGGCCCGGCAGCGGAGGACCGTCGTCGGCCGACACGCTGAAATCCTGCTCCACGAACCGTGCGAGGCGGTCTCGCCAGGGCGCGGGCTCGTTGCCGAGCGCCTCGTACAACTCATCCGGCAGCAGGTTCTGAAACGCCTGTGCGTCACTCGCACCGATTTCGAGCTCCACCACTACGGTGTCCGCCCGGATGAAGATCTCGGAGATCGTGGTAGCCAGCATCGCCCTGGTGATGACCAGCGCGTCGGGTCTCAGCAGGGACGGGCTCAGGGCCGCCGCAAAGGCGGCGACACACAGGACGATTGCCTTCCGGATTGCACCGCGGCTCAAGTACACCTCGAGGTCTGGGATACGGGTCGGCCGAGCATGGCTTCGAAGCCGGGAAACTACTGTCCGCACGAGGACGATTCCACCGGATCTCGTCACGCCAGCCCCGGCATGCGGCCGGAACGCCGCTCACAGCTGTCTCACCACCGCGATCACCGACACCCGGCCTGTGACTTCGAACTGCAGCACCGTGAGTACCGAGTCTCCCACGGACAGCGGGCCGACCAGCCCCATGAGCATCACGTGCAGTCCGCCCGGCTCCAATCGCGCCTCGCCCCCGGGAGGAACCTCCACGAAGTCCACGGGGCGCATGCTGGCAATTCCCTGTTCGTTTACGAAGCTCTCATGCAGCTCGACACGTTTCGCGCCGTCAAAGGAGACTCCGACCAGGCGGTCAGGAACATCTCCCCGGTTCTCGATCGTCAGGTACGCGGCGCTGTTCACGGGGGCTGTCATGCCCTCGGGCACTGCCGCCGAGCGCACCCAGGCATCCCGTACGGCCAGATCCGGAGCCGGTGGAGCGGGGTCATCACAGCCGACGCCCGGCATGACCAGGAACACGAGCAACGATTGTCGGATGAGCCTCAGCGGCAAGGCCTGTCTGCACATGGAAGAACGCCTCTCCGGGGTTGAAGTACACGCCCCACGATCCGTCCGCGCATCCTGTCGGTTCGAGCGTCACCGTACAAGAAGCTCCCGGATCGGGCTCGGTGCGGCGGGCGCTCGCGTTCCGGACCTCGACATCCGAGATTCGACCCGTACCTGAATCGAAAGGACCAGTCGATGTCGCTCTTCCGCAGACTCCGACTCCCGGCCATTCTCGGGCTCCTCGCAGCCATGTTCGCCGTGGTGCCCTCCGTCAGCGCGCAGGACCTGACCGTCGACGATCCAATCGTCAGGTCGATCTATGCCGAGGGGATCGAGAATTCACAGCTCGAGCCGCTCGCGCAGGCGCTGCTGGACTCGATCGGCCCCCGGCTCGCGGGCACGCCGCAGTACGATGAGGCCGCGAACTGGCTCGTGGCGAAGTACGAGTCGTGGGGAATCCCCGTCCGGAAGGAACAGGTCGGCACCTGGCGCGGGTGGCGGCAGGGACCGACACATGTCGATCTGCTCGAGCCGCGGGTGCGGACCCTCGCGGCGACGCCAATGGGCTACAGCCCGGGTACGGAAGGTCCGATCGAGGGTCCCGTAGTCGTGATTCCCGCCGATCTCGCGGAAGAGACGGCCGACGAATGGATCCAGAGCATCGAAGGAGCGTTCGTGCTCGCCATGCCGCCCGAGCCGATGTGCCGGGCCCGGCAGGAGCTGGAAGCCAACGCCAGGGAGGAGACGATCGCCAGGATCGACTCCGTGCGGGCTGGCTCGCGAGAGGCGTGGGGAAAACAACTCGAGGCACTGGGCAGTCAAAACCCGTTTCGGTCGCTCGCGCGGCTTGCCGAGGGAGGCGCGGCGGGCATCGTTGCGGCCTGGTGGTCCGAGGGCTGGGGAGCGAACAAGATCTTCGATGCTCCTTCCTCCGAGGTCCCGTCGTTCAGTCTGTCTTGTGAGGATTACGGGCTCCTGCATCGACTCGTGCAGAGCGGCCGGGCACCGCGGATTCGGGTGGACATCAAGGCCGATCTCACGGGAGAAGTCACGCATCACAACGTGATCGCCGAGATCCGCGGATCCGAGCTGCCGGATGAGTACGTCGTCCTTTCCGCGCACCTCGACTCGTGGCACGCCGCGAGCGGCGCCACCGACAACGGGACGGGAACCCTGATGGTGCTCGAGGCGATGCGGCTGCTGAAGGAATCGGGCGTGGCTCCAAGGCGGACGATCATCGCGGGGCACTGGGCCGCCGAAGAGGCCGGTCTCATCGGATCGCGAGCGTTCACGGAAGATCACCCGGAGGTGCTCGACGGGCTGCAGGCGACGTTCAATCAGGACAACGGGACCTGGCGGATCGAGAAGATCGAGGGGCAGGGATTCCTGTACGCCGGAGAACGGATCGCTCGCTGGATCGCCTTCGTGCCGAGAGAGATCGCGTCGGAGATCGAGCTCGAGTTTCCGGGAACCCAGTACAGCCGCGGCAGCGACCACAGCAGCTTCGTATGTGCGGGA
>JAENXO010000641.1 GCA_016649455.1 Gemmatimonadota bacterium
CCTGCGTCGCATGTCGCGGCCGTGGAAGGCCAGGTCGTCCGTGTGAAGCTCGAAGCTCACGGTCCGGGTCTCCCCCGGCGCGAGCAAGACTCTCTGGAAGCCCTTGAGTTCGCGCACGGGTCGAGTGACACTCGCCACCGGATCCCGGACGTAGAGCTGGGTCACCTCTTCGGCCTCGCGCTGGCCGACGTTCGCGACTTCGACCTCGACCGTAAGCGATTCTCCCAACGACAGGATTTCGCGGCTCATCCTGAGGTTCGAGTACGCGAACTCCGTGTAGGACAGGCCGTGCCCGAACGGCCACAGGGGCGTGTACCCGGCGTCGAGATGAAAGGAGCTACCGCCCGCCGACAGCTGCTCGGCATCACGGGGGATGTCGTCGATGTGGACGACGGTCGCCGGTGTGGGCGGCTTTCCTGTGTTCTTGTGGGCGTAGTAGATCGGGATCTGTCCCGTGACGCGGGGGAAGGTCACGGGCAGCTTGCCCGACGGCGACTGCTCCCCGAACAGCACGTCGACGATCGCCGGCCCGCCCATGCTGCCCGGATGCCAGGCGTACAGGATCGCGTCCACGTCGTCCACCACGCTCTCCAGGGCGAGCGGACGGCCCGCCAGCACGACAAGGACGATCGGTTTCCCGGTCGCGGACAGCTCCGAGATCAGGCGCTCCTGGATCCCCGGCAGCCGGATGTCGGCGCGGCTGTGGGCCTCGCCCGACAGGATCGACTCCTCCCCGAGAAACAACACGATCGCATCCGAGGCTCGGGCGGCGTCCACGGCCGCCGGGAATCCCTCCGCGCTCCGGCTTCGCGTCGTCTCCAGGGCCCTCTCGTAGCGCACCGTGACATCGGGCTCGAGGTACTCCCGCAGCGCCTGAAGCGGGGTAACGCTGAATGCCGGGTCGCCATCGAAGATCCAGGTACCGAGCTGCTCCACCGGTTCGTCGGCCATCGGCCCGATCACGGCCAGCGACCCGAGAGCCTGCTTCGAGAGGGGCAGAACCCGATCGCGGTTCGTGAGCAGCACGAGGCTCCGGAGCGCCGCGTCCGTGGCCACTTCCAGGGGGTCGAGATCGGCCGCCAGCCGCAATGACCCGGGACCCGTGTACGGGTCTTCGAACAGACCGAGGCGCAGCTTGACCCGGAGGACGTTGGCGGCCATCGCGTCGATCTCGCGGGTCGTGATCTTCCCTTCCCCGACGAGCCCGGCCAGGTGCTCCCGGAACGTGGTGCTCGCCATCTCCATGTCGAGCCCGGCCGAGGCGGCCGCCAGGGCCGACTCGCGGTCGTCGGCGGTGAGGCCGTGCACGGCGAGCTGCGGCACCGACTCCCAGTCGCTGACCACGAAGCCGTCGAACCCCCACTCGTCCCGCAGGACGCGCTTCAACAGGAAGTCGTTGGCGGTGGCCGGCACCCCGTTCAGGTCGCTGAACGAGGTCATCAGGCTCGCGGCCCCCGCGTCGACCGCCGCCCGGAACGGCGGCAGGTGCACGTTGCGCAGCTCGATCTCGGGGATGTCGGTCGTGTTGTAGTCGCGACCGCTCTCGCTCGCCCCGTATCCGGCGAAGTGCTTGGCGCAGGCGGCGATGC
>JAENXO010000133.1 GCA_016649455.1 Gemmatimonadota bacterium
CCTTCCCACCGTCCTCCACATCCGCGACCTTTGCCCGCATGACAGATACCCAGGGCTACCAGCGGTTCTTTGCGGAGCTGAAGCGCCGCCGCGTGTTCCGCGTGATGGCTGTGTATGGCATCGTGGGGTTCGTTCTCCTCCAGATCATGGACCTCGTCGTTCCCGCGCTGCTTCTTCCCGAGTGGACCTATCGGTTCGTGGCGCTGATCCTGCTGCTCGGCTTCCCGGTCGCGATCGTGCTCGCGTGGGCGTTCGAGATGACGCCGGAGGGTGTGCGCCGGACGGCCGAGGCCGCGCCCGGCGAGCTGACGGAGATCATCTCCGCCCCGGCCTCGAAGCGCTGGGCGGCGGGCGTCCTCGCTCTTGTGGGCATGACCGCGCTGCTCGCGGGGGTGTGGTACGTAGGGAGGCAGTCGGCTCCGGCGTCGGAAGCTGAGGTGGCAGTTGGAGTCTCGGAGGCTTCGATCGCGGTGCTGCCCTTCGTGAACATGAGTGACGACGCGAGCAATGAGTACTTCAGCGATGGCATTTCCGAGGAGCTTCTGAACCTGCTGGCGAAGATCCCCGAGCTGCGTGTGGTGGCACGAACCTCGTCGTTCTCATATAAAGGCAAGGACTGAAAGTCGCCGATGTGGCCCGCGAGTTGAACGTGGCGCACGTGCTGGAAGGCTCGGTCCGGAAGTCTGGCAACGAGGTGCGCATCACCGCGCAGCTGATCGACGCACGCTCGGACACACACATGTGGTCGGATACCTGGGACCGCTCGCTGGACGACATCTTTGCCATCCAGGACGAGATCGCCGCGGACGTGGTGGCGCGGTTGAAGGTCACGCTCCTGGGCGAATCGCCCACGGTCGAGGAGACCGATCCCGAGGCCTATGCGCTGTACCTGCAGGCGCGGCAGCTGGGCCGCCAGTTCACTGCCGAGAGCGTCGAACAGTCGAACGCGCTGTACGAGCAGGCGCTGGAGATCGATCCCGACTACGCCGCGGCGTGGGCGGGGCTGGCCAACAACTACAACTACCAGGCGGCCTTCGTCCTGCGGCCGATTGACGAGGGCATCCGGCTAGCTCGTGAAGCGGCCAACCGGGCTCTTGCGATCGATCCCGAGTATGCACAGGCCTACGCCGAACTTGGCCAGATAGCGGCCGTCTACGACGGCGACCTGGCGACCGCCGCGCAACATCTCGAACGAGCCCTCGCCCTGGAGCCGACGAACCCCGACATCATCGGCGCCGCCGCCAGACTGGTTCGAAGCCTCGGTCGACTGGACGAGGCCATCGCTCTCCGGGAATACGCGGTCGCCCGCGACCCGGTGAATCCCACGGGCCATTTCGGGCTGGGCTGGACCTACGTGGAGAACGGGCGGCCGGACGAGGCGGTCGCCTCGTTCCGCACTTTGCTGAGTCTGAGTCCGGGGCGTATCGGAACACAGGAGTCGATCGGCACGGCGCTGCTCTATATGGGCGAGCCGGAGGCCGCGTTATCGGCGATGCAGCAGGAGTCCGAGGAAGGCTTCCGCCTGATCGGTCTGGCTCGGGCTTACCACGCGCTGGGTCAGGCGTCGGAATCCGATGCAGCACTGGCAGAGCTGATCGAAATCGAAGAGAACGAGCCAGGCTGGGCCTACAACATCGCCTATGTGCTGGCGTACCGGGGCGAGGCCGAACGTGCCTTCGAGTGGCTGGACACGGCGGTGGAGTACAACGACTCGGGCCTGTCGCTCATCCCTGGGTCGATCCAGTTCGCCAACATCCACGACGACCCGCGCTGGCTGCCGTTTCTCGAGAGCATCGGCAAGTCGCCCGAGCAGCTGGCCGCGATCGAGTTCGAGGTGCGGCTGCCGCAGTAAACAGCGCGTCACCTGACGCCCAGTCAGGTGGGCGGTCCCGTTTCATGGGCTTGCAGCGGTAACAGTGTCACGGGCAGTGCCAATGCGCCCGGGTCTCTCCGAGACGACAGGCGCTGTAAGCCGCTCTCCCCTATCTTGATCGCACCCCTCGTTCCCTTAGAGGCGTCTATGCCTGACCTATTGGAACGTCTTAAGTCAGCACTGGCGTACCGTTACGCCGTCGAGTCGGAGATCGGCCGCGGCGGAATGGCCGTGGTGTTCCTCGCCGAGGACCTGAAGCACGGCCGCCGGGTCGCCCTCAAGGTCCTGCACCCGGAGCTCGCTGCGTCCCTTGGTACCGACCGCTTTCTGCGCGAGATCGAGATCGCAGCCAAGCTCGAACATCCTCACATACTGGCCCTCATAGACTCCGGTGAGGCGGACGGTCTTCCCTACTATGTCATGCCGCATGTGGAGGGTGAATCCCTCCGTGAGCGGCTGGAACGGGAAGGGCAACTGCCCATCGATCAGGCGCTGAGCATCGCCGTCGAGGTGGCCGACGGGTTGGCATATGCGCACGAGCACAGCGTCGTCCACCGTGACATTAAGCCGGGCAACATCCTGCTGTCGGACGGACACGCCCGGATCGCGGATTTCGGTGTGGCTCGGGCGATCAGCGAAGCCGGTGGAGAGAAGGTCACGGCCACCGGGATGGCCGTGGGCACACCGGCCTACATGAGCCCGGAGCAAGCGTCGGGTGAGGAGGTGGACGCCAGAAGCGACCTCTACGCGCTCGGTTGCGTGCTGTACGAGATGCTGGCCGGAGAGCCACCTCTCACTGGTCCGACACCCCAAGCGATTGTTGCTCGCCGGATGGCCGAAACCCCGTCGCCGCTGCCTCTTCTGCGCGACACGGTGCCGAGCGCAATAGACGCCGTGGTCGGAAAGGCCCTGGCCAAGTCCCCGGCCGACCGCTATCGGAGCGTCCGAGAGTTCGCGGACGCCCTCGCTGCGGTAACCGGCCCCGACGTTGCCGTGACCCCGAGTAGCGCGGGGCGAGGTGCGAGTCGGGCTGGCAGGCGTCGCTTGATCCGCTGGGCCGTGGTCGCTGCAGCAGCCGTTGTGCTGACTTTGGCCGTCTGGCGAGAGGCAGGAATCCCTCCGGGCGACGCGGCCGTCGATCTCCGCTCCATCGCCGTGCTGCCTTTCGCGACTCGCACCTCTGCGGAGGAGGATCGGTACTTCGCCGAAGGGATGCACGACGACCTGTTGACGCAGCTCTCAAGGATCGACTCGCTCACCGTGATCTCGCGTACTTCCGTGATGCAGTACCGGGACACGGAGAAGACCATCGCTGAGATCGCTGAGGAGCTGGGGGTGGCGACCGTTCTGGAGGGAGGCATTCAGCGGGCGGGGGACCACGTGCGGGTGAACGTGCAGCTCATCGAGGCGGAGACGGAGAAACACCTGTGGGCCGAGACGTACGATCAGGAGTTGACCGTGGCGAACGTGTTCGCGATCCAGGGAGACCTGACTACGAAGATCGCGAGGGCGCTTGAGGCGGCACTGACACCGGATGTAGAAGAGCGGCTCGACGAGCGTCCAACGGAGAGTCTCGCCGCCTACGACCTCTACACGCGGGGACGGTACCTCTATAACAAGGGGACTGCGAAGGATGACCTGGAGGGGGCGGCTGAGCTGTTCCAGAAAGCGATCGACGAGGACCCCGACTACGCAGACGCATATGTAGGACTCGCGGTGACCTACCTGTGGCTCTGGTATTTCCACCACTGGGGGGAGGAAGACGCTCTCCCGCTGGCGAGGGCGGCAGTGGAGAGAGCGCTGGACCTGGACGACACACTGGCCGAGGCCCACAGTGCGAACGGCTGGATTCTTACGACCGATCGCCTCTACGAGGAAGCTGAGCGGGAGCATCTTCGAGCGCTCGAGCTCAGGCCGGGGAGTGCGTTTGCGCACAATCGGTACGGCATCACGCTGCTCACTGTCGGGCGGTATGAGGAAGCAGTACACGAGACCCGCCGTGCCGTCGAGCTGGAGCCGCTGTCGGTGGTATACCGCCAGCAGATGGTCGGCAACCTGGCCTGGGCAGACGACTGGAATGCGGTGTTCGAAGAGGCCGGCAAGCTCCTCGAGCTGGAGCCGGACAACGACGGCGCGTACTACTGGCTTGCGTGGGCTCACTTTGACAGGGGAGAGCACGAGGAAGCAATCGCCGCAGGGGAGAGGGCAGTGGAGTCGGCTCCCGACAGTGGAGACAACCCCCCGATGCTCGCCTTCATCCACGCCTCGGCCGGTAACCGCGATGAGGCTTTGAGGGTCCTGGAAGACGCGGAAGCGCGCGGTGCGCACGTGCCGCTCAAAGAGATTGCGTCGGTGTACGGGGCGCTGGGAGAGCTGGACCGAGCGTTTGAGTATCTGGACCGGGCCTACGAGGAGGAAACGGCGGACCTGTTCGCCATCAAAGATGATGGGTCGTT
This sequence comes from Gemmatimonadota bacterium, assembly GCA_016649455.1. GTDB lineage: Bacteria > Gemmatimonadota > Gemmatimonadetes > Palauibacterales > Palauibacteraceae > Carthagonibacter. The sequence continues at coordinate 4,330 of JAENXO010000133.1, forward strand.
CGCGCCGCTACACTCCGATCCGCGCTGGGACGAGTTTCTGCGGAAGCTGGAGCTCGAGTAGGGGTGGTTGCGTGTTGGGCTCGCGTCCATTAGATGCCGTCCCACCGGCAGACGAGCGGTACGTCTTACACCCGTTCAGGCGTGCCGAACAGTGTCAGCGTCAGTGACAGCGTCCACTGCTGCTGGCTGCTGCCCACCAGCGCAGTAACCCCCAATACCCGCTTAAACCAGCGCCCGCCAGCGCTGGTCAGCGCATGGATTCGGCATGGGGTTCAGGAGGTCGCGAGTTCGAATCTCGCCGCCCCGATTGAGTAAGAGACTGTCCTGTAGACACTTACGACAGTGCCGTCTTCTTCGTATGTGTGCGACAGTGACAGAAACAGTGACGAGACACTGTAGCCGGTACTGGCGCTGCAGACGACCTATCAGATGCGGCCGCCCTCACCGCAACCGCAGCAATCGCTTGTGAGGAGGCCGGCTCTAACGGCTGAGAGCAAGAACCTGCACGTGTTCGACGTCGAAGTCGTCGCGGAGCAGTCCCAGGATGTACTCCTTGCCGATCTCGTAAACCTCAAACCGCGGGGGTGTTGAGACAGAGCCCAGCCACTCGCCTTGCGGCGAGAAGACCAGCCAGGCGGTGGGTTCCCCGGCGCCCTGAAGGCCGTGGTATTCCGCAGCCCACACAAAGCCGTCGGCGTCAAGTTTCAAGTCTGAGTAGGCGGGTCGGCGCCCCGGTGCGGGTAGCTCCGCGATGTAGTCGCGCATGCGCTCCGACATGAGGGTCAACATGGCGTTTCGTTCCGCCTGGATCATGCTCTCCGTCAAGCGGACGTCGTACGACGGCACGCGGGCTATGTAGTCGAGGTCACCCATTACGGTGTAGCGCCTGAAGCTCATCTCGTCTCCAGACCCCACAACTGCCCCTGCTGGGGACACGTCCAGGTACCCTCCGGTTTGGATGAGCGGATGTCCGTCGGCCGGGGAACCATCCTTCAGCGTGAGACGAAATCCGCTGTGACCTGGCAGTCGCTCCAGCGTCTCGAGCACGGTACCCGTTGGCGAGAGACGTACCACGTCGTAGAGAGCTCGCCAGGGACCCTCCGCATCGGGCCAGTCGCTGATGGAGAGAAGCGCGAGAAAGTTCCCTGCCCCCGCAGCATGAGGTCGGTTGATCCAGTTCGACTCCCTCCTCAGGGACACGATTCGGCCGAATGTACGTTGGGAGTCGAGGATCGTGAGACGCTTGGCAGAACGGTCAAAAACGACCAGCGAATCTCCGGCGACCTCTTCGACGCTGGCGAGCCGTTGGTAGTCACCGGGTCCGTCACCTTCTCGGCCTGCCGAATAGAGAAAGGCGCCGGAACGAGAGAAGACGCGGACCTGACTCGAGCCCCCGTCGGCCACGGCGATACGGCCGTCCGAGAGCCAGGTCGCGTCCGCGACAGAGTAGAACTCGTGCGGTGCACCCGCCCCTGACGTTGCAAGATCCAGAACAGGAGCCTCGGCTATTCTCCACACGAAGTCCTGGCCGTGCTTTGGGGTCCAGGACTCCACGAGTGACACTCCCGCACTGTCTCGGTAGACGATCCGAGCCGCGGTCGGCGCCTCTGAGGCACACGCTGCAACAGTGACCGCTCCAGCCAAGCTCACCAACCCTCGCAAGTCCCTCACACACTCCTTCGACGCTATGACCTTGGCGGGCTGCCTCGCAGGGCACGCCGACTGCGGAGACCGCCTAACCGAATATAGAAGAGCCGCCCCGCGCGTCTATGCCGGGCCGCTGAAGGAGTAGACTCATTCCAACGGTCGTGGGACTCGAAACGATGCGGGACGGGCTATCGGCCCTTCCCACTGTCCCCCACATCCGCGATCTTTGCCCGCATGACAGATACCCAGGGCTACCAGCGGTTCTTCGCGGAACTGAAGCGCCGCCGCGTATTCCGAGTGATGGCGGTGTACGGTGCTGTAGGATTCGTTGTCCTGCAGGCTAGCGAACTGCTCGTTAACACGTTCCAGCTGTCAAGCCAACTGCAAACTGGCATCGGCGTCCTTACCCTCCTCGGCTTCCCAGTGGCGATCGTGCTCGCGTGGGCTCTGGAGATGACGCCGGAGGGCGTGCGACGCACGGCCGAGGCCGCTCCCGGCGAACTGACCGAGATCATCGCGGCCCCGGCCTCGAAACGTTGGCCCGCTGGCGTGCTCGCGCTTGTCGGCATGACGGCGCTTCTGGCAGGCACCTGGTATGTGGGGAGACAGTCGGCTCCGGCGTCGGATGCTGATGTGGCAGTTGGAGTCTCAGAGGCTTCGATCGCGGTGCTTCCGTTCGCCGACATGTCGCCTGACAAGGATCAGGAGTACTTCTCCGACGGTGTCTCAGAGGAGCTGCTGAACCTGTTGGCGAAGATCCCGGAGTTGCGGGTGGCCTCGCGGACTTCGGCCTTCTCGTTCAAGGGCGAGACTCTGGAGATCAGCGAAATCGCCGAGCGGCTGGATGTGGCCCACGTCTTGGAAGGCTCGGTTCGCAAGGACGGCAACCAGGTACGGGTCACAGCACAGCTGATCGACGCACGCTCGGACACCCACATGTGGTCGGAGACCTGGGACCGCACGCTGGACGACATCTTCGCGATCCAGGACGAGATCGCCGCGGATGTCGTGGCGCAGTTGAAGGTCTCTCTGCTGGGCGCAGCGCCTACGGTCGAAGCGACCGACCCGGAGGCCTATGCCCTGTTCCTGCAGGCCCGGCAGTTGGGCAGGCAGTTCACGGCCGAGGGCTACGAGCGGTCTAACTCACTGTACGAGCAGGCGCTGGAGATCGAGCCCGAGTACGCCGCGGCCTGGAC
>JAENXO010000388.1 GCA_016649455.1 Gemmatimonadota bacterium
GGCAGGCCCGGCGTGCAGGTCGCGCACGATCAGCAGAGCCCATCGATCGCCGACGGCGTCGAGGGCTCGAGCGATCGGGCACAGAAGCCGGTAGCGGCGCTTTGCAGTCATCTTGTGATCACCATTTAACAATACTTGCAAATTTCAAGTCTGCTTGCTAGCTTTACATTTGCAACTAATAATCGACCAGGCAACTTCCTGGAGCCCCGAAAGGACACACATGCGAATGATGATGCGAGCCAAGATCCCGGTCGAGGCCGGAAACGTCGGCCTCTCCGAAGGCACCTTGCCGGCCACACTGCAGCAGGTGATGAAACTGGTTGAACCTGAGGCGGTCTACGTCGGCACCGACGGCGGCGTGCGGTGCGTTCAGGTCTTCTTTGACCTCAAGGATGCGTCCGACATCCCAGTAGTCACCGAGCCGTTCATGCAGAACGCAAACGCATCGGTGGAGCTCTTGCCGGTGATGAACCAGGACGACTTGCGCGCTGGGATGGCCAAGCTGGACTGACCCGGGAACCGTCAGGTCCCCGCACGCGACTGGGCTTCGCGACCAGTGACCCGGGCTCAGGCGATTCTGATCGGGCCGGGCACTGGTCGTAGGCGACGACGAAGACCCGCCTCGTAACGATGGCGGTTGGCGCTGTCGCGTTAGGCGGAACCGGCTCGACTCGGGCCAAGTGGTCCGGCCCAAGAGGGCCGAAGGACAAAGCATGGCTGGAACTCCGCCGCTCGTCCGGACACGGTGATCCTCCCCCAAAAGAGTGAACGCGGTGGTCTTCCCCCGAAGTGGATGACTCGCGAGTCATCCACTTCGGGGGAAGACCACCCTTGCTGTCCACTCCCTAGTGGAACTCCCCCGCTAATTCGGACACCGCGATCTTCCGCCGGACCTTCGAACCAGTAGCAGTTCCTCCGTGGGCTCGTTTGAGCGATTGTCCTATTCGGCTTGGGAGAGCGAAAGGCGGGTTCCGGGCAATCGGGGCAGGCTTGGCGAAGACTGAAGACTCCGCAGCGTTGAGCGGAATCCACCCCTTCTGGTGGACGCGCTCGACAGGATTCGAACCTGTGACCTTCGGTTTCGTAGATTGCTGGTCAGATCCGGATTGCGCTTTCTTGAAGCTGGGCGTAGATCGGCTTATTTCTTGACGGGATCTTGCTTCGTGAAAGCCCGGCGGCTCCCCCTGGCGTCGTCCTACCCTTCGACCAGCATCAGAAGCGTCTCGGGACGAACTCCGTCGTGCTTCATCGCCTGCGCCGCGTCCTCGCCTCCCAGCGCCTTGTCAAGAGTCTCCATATCGGGTGTCTCGATGATCACGCCGACCCGGTTCGAACCCTCCGGATCGCGGAAGGTGCGCACCGACATTCCGTGCTCCCCGAAAAACTCGGCCCGCTTGGGCGAGGCCAGCCAGTGATCAACGTCTTCTACTTCGTGAAGGGCAACTACTGTTTCCATGGTGAGTCCTCCTCACGACCGGCGGTCGCGTGGTCGAGTTGTCTGTATACCGATCACCTAACCGCTAGGCGTCATTGCATCGCGGAACCGTCTCGGGCGATCGGAGCGATCGCCGCGCCGCTGTCGGCGTCGTCGATCATCAGGCCATGGCCGCCGCCGGCGGGACCGGGGTGAGGCCATGGCGGCACATCACCTCGCCTAACGCGGCGAGGTCCGGAGGCCCGCCGGCGGAGGCGGCCAGGACCTCTCCCACCTCCTGGAAGTAGGCGGGGCCGAAGACGCCCGGGCTGGCGATCGCCAGGAACGTCGCGTCCTCGCTGCCCCGGTTCTCGAACCCGTGGATCGTGCCGCGCGGCACGCACACCGCCTCCCCCACCCCGACCTCGATCGGCTCGCCGTCGATCGTCCAGGTGGTGGCGCCCTGGAGCCCATAGATCGTCTCCTCGAAGGCGTCGTGGCTGTGCGGCGCCGGCATCTTCGAGTTCGCGGGGACGTAGCACTCGAAGACGCTGACGCTGCCGCCCGAGTCGGAGCCCTCGACAAGGAAGCGAACGCCGAGCTGGCCGACGGTGATGATCTCTTGGACGGCCTGGTTCATTGCGGTCTCCTCTCGCGCTCTGCGGATTAGGTAAAGTGACTTGACGACCATAGTCCCATCCGGCACACTTGTCAAGTGACTTGACCCTTCTCGATGATAACCCGGCCACTCCGGGCCCACCCTTGATCGGGGCGCTGCTCCGCATGCCCTGGGAAGCCGTGCACGAGAGGATGCTCGCCGGCCTGCACGAGCGAGGCTACAGCGACCTGATCGCCCCGCACCTGAGCGTCCTCCAGTACCCCGGGCCCGAGAACACGCGCCCCTCGGACCTCGCGGCCCGCACCCGCATGACCAAGCAGGCCATGAACTACCTCCTCGGCCAGATGGAAGAGCTCGGGTACTTGGAGCGCGTTTCGGACGAGGCCGACCAGCGCTTCAAGCGCATCCAGCTGACGCGGCGCGGGCGCGCGGCGAGTGCCGTGATGCGCGAGATCGTCCTCGAGATCGAGGCCGAGTGGGCGAAGAGGCTCGGCCGGCGGCAATTTGCCGAGCTGCGCGAGCTCCTGGCGCGGCTCGGCGACGGCGACGGCTCCGCCCGGAGGTGAGCCCCGGCCGACTCCTCCACGCACCAGGCTGGGGCGGGCACATATTCCGTGGCCACGGAAGGTATCTTCGAGCTTCTTCCAGCTTCTCCAAATATTCGAATACCGGCGACATCCCCGTGGATCAAGGAAGTCCCTGGGCCGAATTGGCGCAGGCCTCGCAATCCTGCTCAGGAGCGCGTCCCTTTGCGTCCCAGGGACGACGGGACGAATAAGGACGAAATCTCGTGAAATCCATGGTCAGAAGATGGTCACCCTGATCCTCCCGCCGGAACCTTTGACCTATGTCGATCTTTCGCGCGGGCTTGTTTGAGCGATAGTCCTATTCGGCTTGAGGGCAGAAACGGCGGTTTCGGGCAAATGGGGCAGATATCGCCGGCGCCACAGGACTTCGCACCGTTGAGCGGAAACCTCCGCCTTTAGTTAGCGCGCCCGACAGGATTCGAACCTGTGACCTTCGGTTTCGTAGACCGCCCGGGGCCTTGCTGAGCCGTAGCTGGCCGTACGGAACTCGCCTACTGAGCGGGATTCCTCAA
>JAENXO010000433.1 GCA_016649455.1 Gemmatimonadota bacterium
CGGTGCCTCGATCCGGGCCGACAGTCCGGTGCGTTCCCGGGCCACACGCCCGACCGCAAGGAGCCCGATCAACCCGTAGGGAGACACCCAGCGAACGTGCTTCGCATTGAACAGGATGCGGGCGCCGGCCGCCTCCGATGCTCCGGGGAGGGCCGCGACGAGCTCCTCGAACCCGCGATGATCGAGCACCTCCGGTACATCGATCACACGGCTCATTCCCGTCCTCCAGATCCCGTTTCGGACTGCAGCGCCATCGCCAGTCCCTTCGTGCCTCGATGCCGTGCAGCCAGGCCCGCGAGCCGGTTCGCCCGCTCGGCTGCGCCGGCCGCGTCGGCTCCGGCGAGAAGACTCGACGCACACGCGGCACCCCAGACGTCACCGCAGCCGGTTGGATCGGACACCTCGGCCGCCACGGGCTCCGTGGGAGCTTCACCCTCGTGCACGCCTCCGGCGGCGCGGACGTACCACCGCGACCCTGCCGCTCCGTGCGTGACGAACAGAGTCTCCGGGCCGTGCAGCACCGAGTCTCTCGCTTCGTCAGCCGGATCCCGGTCAGTCTGGGCGAGCGCGCTCAACTCCTCCTCATTCATCTGCACGACATCGAAACACTGACGCCATTCGGGCCACTCGGGGAGCGGTCTCAGCGAGCGAACTCCATCCGGACCGACCGCGAGAAGCAACGAGTGAATATCGGCGTAGACCGAACCTCCGTACTCCGATCGCAGGTGTCCGGCGGTCTCCAGGTCGATCTCCCAGCCGGCGATGAAGTTCACGATCAATGCATCGCAGGACGAGGCCGTGCCGGCAAGCTCCGACCAGGTCCAGCCTGGAACGCCTCCGGTAAGCCTCTCGCAGCGGCGGGGCTTCGAGCTGTAATAGAGATCGACTCGATTGTTGGGCTCCGGGACAGTGAGCACTCCGTCCAGCGACTCGACCCGTTCAAGTCCGTCGAAGAACTCATCCGCCCCTTGCCGCAGATCGGCTCCGACCTTGATCAACGGAAATACGTCCCACCCGATTGGTGCAACGGCCTCGAGCGCAGCGAGCGAGTATGCGATCCCACCCCAATCGGTCAGCGCGTCGCCGTCCACGCCCGGACGGTGAATCGTATCGAGGACCAGGGTGCCCAGGACTCCGAGTCGGGGCATGTCAGAGGTCTCCGAACCGTTCCTGGCGGAACATGCAGGCGGCTCCGATCACGCCGACCATACTGCCGAGCGAACTCGTCACGATCTGGCAGTTTTCGGAGGCGTGGCTGAACGCCCGGCGTCGGACTTCCGCCTTGAGCGGCTCGAGCAGTCGGTCCCCCGCGCGCGTCACGCCGCCCGAGATCACGACCATTCCCGGATTCAGGATGTTTATGAGGTTCGCGATCCCCGTTCCGAGGAACTTCGCCGTGTCCCGCATCACTTCCTTCGCGTAGTCATCGCCGGCCACGATCGCCTCGTACACAGTCTCGGCAGTGATCCGCGCCAACTCGCCCCTGACCATCGACGGAAGCAGGCTCGGCTCACCGGACTGCAGACCCTCCACCGCGCGCGCCGCGATGGCGGGCCCAGAGGCGTACGCTTCCAGACATCCGTAGTTGCCGCATTTGCAGCGCCGGCCGGTGGAATCGATGGTCATGTGCCCGACCTCGCCGGCCACGTCCGAGATCCCGTGGAACACTTTTCCGTCGAGCACGATCCCGCCTCCGATACCCGTCCCCAGAGTCACCCCCACGAGAGTGGAGACCCCTTGACCCGCTCCCTGCCACCATTCGCCCAGCGTTGCCGCGTTCGCGTCGTTGTCGAGCTCGGCTTCGAGACCGACGGCGTTGGAGATCAGATCACGGAGCGGAAAATTCCTCCAGCCGAGATTCGGCGTATCGATCACGGTGCCGGTGCGTCTGTCCAGCGGTCCGGGCGACCCGAGGCCGATCCCGACGAACGCGTCCTCCGCGATTCCGGCTTCTTTTTGCGCGTCCCGCATCGCGTCACGAATCAGATTGACGATCCGGTCCACGACGAATTTGGGGCCCTTGTCAGCCTCGGTCGGCACCGATCGCATGCCCAGGACCGGACCGCCGTCGAACGGCACGACGCCCACGTTGACGGTTGTTCCACCGAGGTCCACTCCGACTATGTGCCGACCGTCGCTCACGGTGATGCCTCCTCGAGAAGGTCGACCGAAGCTTCGAGCACTTCGTCGACCGTTACGAGTCGGAGACACTCACGTTCCGCCGACTCGAGCAGCGTGCCCCGACCGGTGCGGGGGCACTCGTTCTTCACACAGGGGACACAGGGTAGATCGAACCTTCCGATCAGCCGCACCCGACTCGCGAGCGGGCGCGTTTGCCGCACGTCGGCGGGCCCCTCCAGCGCCACGATGGGACGATCGAGCGCCGCCGCCAGGTGCATCGGTCCAGTATCATTCGTTACCAGAAGATGGCACTCGGAAAGCGCTCCGGCCAACTCGACAAGCGACGTACGGCCTCCGAGATCGAGCACGGCACCATCTATCAGTCCGTCCGCCGTCCTCGCCCTTCCAATCACTTCCGCCGTCACCTCGCGGTCGTCGGGCCCACCGAGCACGAGCACGCGAAACCCACGCTTCGCGAGAGAGCGTCCGAGTGCCGCGAACTTCTCCGCCGGCCAGCGGCGGGACGCTCCGTTCGCGCCGGGAAACAGGGCCACGAGTGAACGACCGTCATTCGGAATCCGGATCGCCTTCCGCCGGTCCGCCCACGCGGCGTTGGATGCCGCGAGTTCC
>JAENXO010000240.1 GCA_016649455.1 Gemmatimonadota bacterium
TCGAGGAGAGCGTGGCCGATCTTCGACGCGCGGGCGCCTGAGTGTGATTCCGACCACTACATCTCCGAGAGGCACGAAGTGAACCGTACGGCCCCCAGGATCCTGGTGGCAGACGACCAGCCCGACATTCTCGCGGCGGCCCGGCTGCTGCTGAAGAGCGAAGGGTGCGAGGTCATGACCGCGGCGTCACCCGGCGAGGTGATGGAGTTGCTTGAAGGGGACGAGTTCGATGTCCTGCTCCTCGATCTCAATTACACGCGCGATACGACGTCCGGGCAGGAGGGGCTCGATCTGGTACCGCGCGTCCAGGCTCTCGACTCGACGCTTCCGATCATCGTGATGACGGCGTGGGGCAGCATCGACAGCGCCGTAGAAGCAATTCGGCGAGGTGCTCGGGATTACATCGAGAAGCCGTGGGATAACGATCGTCTCGTCGCGGCCGTGCACACGCAGCTCGATCTCGTTCGCGCGGTTCGTAAGGCGCAGATCCTGGAGGCCGAGAACGAGTTCCTGCGCACCGGGGCCGATGTGCCGGAGTTGATCGCGGAGTCAAAGGCCATGGTGCCGGTGCTCCGGTTGATCGAGAAGGTCGGTCCGTCCGACGCGAACGTGCTGATCACGGGCGAGCCCGGAACCGGCAAGGAAGTAGTGGCCCAGTGGCTTCATTTCCGGTCGAATCGATCGCAACGACCGCTGGTGACCGTGAATACCGGCGGTCTCTCGGAAGGCGTGTTCGAGAGTGAGATGTTCGGCCACGTCAAGGGCGCGTTCACGGACGCCAAGAGCGACCGGATGGGCTATTTCGAGCTTGCCGATCGGGGCACCCTGTTTCTGGATGAGATCGGCAATGTGCCGCTCGCACAGCAGGCCAAGCTGCTCCGGGTGCTCGAGACGGGTGAATTTCAGCGAGTCGGCTCCTCCCGGACCAAGAAGGTGGACGTCCGGGTTCTGAGTGCCACGAATTCCGAGCTCGACCGGGCAGTGGCGGACGGACGGTTCAGGGAGGACCTGTACTACCGGTTGAATGCGGTCGAGATCTTCCTTCCTCCCCTCCGGGAACGACGGGAGGACATCCCGTTGCTGGCGGCCCACTTTCTCGCCAGAAACGGGAGGAAGTACGGGCGGCCGGACCTGCGTCTCACCACGACTGCCGTGGAAGCGCTGATGCGCCATGCGTGGCCCGGAAACGTTCGCGAGTTGCGCCACTCCGTCGAACGGGCGGTGCTGCTCGCGGAAGGAAACGAAGTGAACCTGGAGCACCTGGGACTGCGACAGGCGCCGGAGGGCTCGCTTCGACTGGAGAACATGCAGCTCGACGATGCGGAGCGGATTCTCATCCGGAAGGCCATCGCGCGGAACCGGGGCAACGTGAGCCGGGCGGCGGAAGACCTCGGCATCAGCAGGAGCTCTCTCTATCGTCGTCTGAAACGCCACGGGTTGCAGGTCTGAGGCCCTTCGCCGAGAGGGAGATTCCGTGAATTCGCCGTCTCGCACCGGACGTGTGCGACGCTGGCTGACCTACCAGCGACTGGTCCCGCTTCTCGCGCTGGCCTCGGGGGTGCCGGCTACCGCGGTTGCACTGGTCCTCGTGTGGATCGGTGACTTCGCGGAGCGCACGCAATGGAGCGTCACGGTCTTCGTGCTCGGGGCGTGGTTCATCCTCCTGTTCCACATGCGGGAGCGACTCGTCCGACCACTCCACGCCATTTCGAACATGCTCGAGGCGCTGCGGGAGGGGGACTATTCGCTCCGCAGCCGGTCCCCGAACCGGGACGATGCGTTGGGCCTCATCCTGCACGAGGTCAACCAGCTGGCCCAGTCATTCCACGACCAGCGGCTGGATGCCCTCGAGGCGTCGAACCTCCTGTCTCGCGTGATGGCCGTGATCGACGTGGCCCTGTTCGCGTTCGACGAGCAGGACCGGTTGCGCCTGCTGAACAGCTCCGGCGAGTCCCTGCTCGGACGCCCGGCGGACCAGCTGATCGGCCGGGATGCCACCGAGCTTGGACTCGCCGACTGCCTCGACGGCCTGACGCCGCGGGTCACGGACCTCACGGTGTCCGAGGGCTTCGGGCGCTGGGAACTGCGCCGACGCACGTTCCGGTGGGACGGACGGCCCCACCGGCTGGTCGTCCTCACCGACCTGAGCCAGGTGCTGCGCGAGGAAGAGCGTGTCGCGTGGCAGCGACTGATTCGGGTTCTCGGGCACGAGATCAACAACTCGCTCACTCCGATCAAGTCAATCGCGGAGAGCCTGGCCACGCTGCTCGAGCGGGCCGACTCGGTGGCGGAGTACGGCGAAGATCTGCGCGAGGGCCTCGCCGTGATCAGCGGTCGGTCCGAGGCGCTCGGGCGCTTCATGTCATCCTACGCCAGGATGGCGAGGCTCCCACCGCCAAATCGAAAACCGTTCGAGGTAGGTGCGTGGGTGCGTCGCATCGCGAGCCTCGAGACACGTCTCCCGGTAGTCGTAGTCGAGGGCGAGGCGATCGAGATCGAAGCCGACAACGATCAGTTGGACCAGCTCCTGATCAACCTGGTCGAGAATGCGACAGACGCCTCGCTGGAGACTGGCGGAGGTGTCAGGGTCGGCTGGGAGCGAGCCGACGGCAGCGTCGAAGTCTGGGTGGAGGACGAAGGCCCTGGAATCGCCGCCACCGCGAACCTGTTCGTCCCGTTCTTCACCACCAAGCCGCACGGCTCGGGAATCGGCCTGGCCCTCGGCCGGCAGATCGCCGAGGCGCATGGCGGAGTCCTCACGCTGCGGAACAGGGCTTCGCAGGCCGGCTGCGTGGCCCGCGTGCGACTGCCTCTCGACCAGGAAGGAACCGAAGCCGCTGCGGGCTGACCCGACCGACAGGCCCCCGGATCGGCATGGGGGCGACTACGGGCCGGGCGACGCGGGTGGGCTGTCCGACGTTCCGACCGGCCTGCGGAGCGCGTTGAACAGCAGCGGAACCGTGGCTCGCGCCTGGCCACGGAACTGGGGCTGGAAGCCAAACAGCACGACCCTCCCGCTACCCAGAGGCACTTCCACCAGAGCTCCTGCACCGGCCAGCCGGGCTTCACCGTGCACCCACCCCGACAACACCATCGGCGACGCCGGGTATCGGGCGACGACGCGCGCACCAGAGCCGTCGTGAGGCCGGAAGTCGCTGCCGCCATCCACCCATGCGGAAGAGCGTGCAGGCAGTCCTCGTCCAATCGCGTGTGTCGTGTCCACCTCGAGGGCCAGGATCGCGCCCGCCGCGAGCAGCTCCTCCTCGGGCAGCGCAGCGGCCGCGTCATCCACGGGAAGCTCCAGCTGCCGGATCGCGAAGCCTGACGCCCGGTTGAGCGCTACCAGAGTTCCACCCTCCTCGACGAACTCGCGGAGGGCCGCGACGCCGGGAGCGCCGAGACCGCCGGAGATGAGCGGGGACTGCTCGCCGGCCCGCCAGCCGTTCAGAAGCGTCTCCTCCGACGCAGACGGGAGAATCACCACCGTGTACAGCCGGATCAGATCGCCGGCTCGAACGTCGGTATCATTCAGCACCACGTAAGGAATCGAAGCCCTGTCCAGCCACCATCTCGTCCACCCTTCATCCGTCGAGGGAACATGGGACCTGTAGAGTCCGACCAGAGTTCCCGGGTCATCCGTCAGACCGGGTGCCAGGAGCGGCGGTCTGGCGGACTCGAGCACCGGGAAGATCCCGGTGGACGGAACCTGGTCCAGGTGCATGACATCGACCCCGAGCAGCAGAGAGAGGGTGTGAGCGGTTCCGTCGTACGGCACGACAGGGTGGCCGCGGTCGTCGAAGGTCGGCGGATATGGCTGTGGATCGAGGACGACGCTGGCGAACGAGGCGTACGGCTGGCGGGAGTCCACCAGGAACGTCCCCGCCGGGAACGAACGCCCTGACAGCTGGAAGCCCTCTCGCGCGACGCCGACCTCGACTCCGCCGATGCGCAGCGCATCGACCAGCGCATCCGCGGCACCCGGGTCTTCCGAAACCGGCGGAATCGCCCACATCCGGGGACGTCCGCGTCCGCCGACCACGGCCCGCTCGCCGATTGAAACGAACGACTCCAGCCAGGCGGCTCGATCGTGGCTGGCGATCTGAAGCAGTGCCAGCGCACCTGATTCCATGTAGTCGAGAATATGCGCCAGGTCCCAGCGACCGCCCGCCCAGGGCCAGGGCTGGTTCCACGACGCTTTGCGCGGATCGTACCCACGGCCGGGACGGAGCCGCTCGAACGACAGGTCTACCGGACTGGCCAGCAGTGCGCTCGCCGTCTCGCTCAGAATCCTCACCCCGGCGTGGTAGTGAGGGTACGCCCGCGCGGGACTCCAGGCGTCGAAGTCTCCCGCGACCACGACGCCCGGATGGCCACTCAGGGTCATCGACCAGGCGATCGCCGTCCCGAGAGCGTTCGCTCCGGCAATCAGAGCCGGATCGACGTTCGGCTCGACCGGGTCCAGCCACGGCGGAACAAAGAAGCGGCTGCCGGTCACGCGCTGCTGATGCACGTCGTGCACGATCTGCGGGTGCCACTCGTCGTGCACCCGCCCCACCACGACCCTCGTCTCCTGGAGCGCGAAGGCGCTCCAGTCACGGTTGTTGTCGTGCCCGGCGTAGTGATGGTACAGGAAGGGAGGCTCCGCTCCCTCCCACGGCATGTCCAGCGTCGATTCATACCACTCGGCGACCAGCTCCACGCCATCCGGGTTCAACGACGGAACGATCAGCACCACCGTCTCATCGAGGATGCCACGAATTTCCGGGGAGTCGCTTGAGGCCAGGTGGTAGGCGAGACGGACGGGCAGCAGGGAAGATCCGACTTCATTGGAGTGTAGAGCTGCAGTCACCAGCACCACGAGTCGGCCGTCGCGGATCAACTGCGTTCGCTCCTCCTCGCTCTCTATCTTCCGCGGGTCAGCA
>JAENXO010000572.1 GCA_016649455.1 Gemmatimonadota bacterium
CCGGGATCGAACGGCGAGGCCGTGTGGCGCACGGACCATTCGATCCACCGCAACGGGGAGCTCTACCCGACGCACGGGGTCGGTCCGGTCGCCAACTGGCTGAACATCAATCGCGGCAATCGGTTCGTGCAGCTCACGTCGACGGCCACCAAGACCCGGGGCCTGCACGAGTACGTCGTGGCGGTTGGCGGTGAGGATCATCCCAACGCCGATGTGAGGTTCAAGCTCGGCGACATCGTGACCACCGTGATCACCACCGCGAACGGCGAGAGCGTGATCCTCAGCCACGACACGAATCTCCCGCGCCCGTACTCACTGAACTTCCGGGTCCAGGGCACACGCGGCCTGTGGATGGTCGACAACCGGTCGATCTACCTCGAGGGCGTGAGTCCCGAGCCGCACCGCTGGGAACCGTTCGAGGCCTACCAGGCGCAGTACGAGCACCCGCTGTGGCAGAGGTATGCGGAAGACGCGGAGGGCGGTGGGCACGGCGGCATGGACTTCTTCGTCCTGCACGCGTTCGTGGAGTCGGTAAAGCGAGGCGAGCCGACGCCGCTCGACGTGTACGATGCCGCGGCCTGGAGCGTGATCGGGCCGCTATCCGAACGGTCGATCGCGATGGGCAATCATCCCGTGGCGTTCCCCGATTTCACGGGCGGCAGCTGGGCGACGCGGAATCCGATGTTCGCGCTGGGGAATGTGTATTGATGAACAGGGAACACCTGGAGGCGTTCCGGGAGCAGTTCGGGAGCGAACCCGACCGCTTCATCCGCGCCCCCGGCCGGGTGAACCTGATCGGCGAGCACGTGGACTACGCGGGGCTGCCGGTGTTCCCGATGGCCCTTCAGTATGCGGTTCACGTGGCCGTGCGGCCCCGCGATGACGGGCTGGTCTGCGTTGCTTCGTCATACCCCGGTTACCCGCCGCGCGAATTCCAGCTTGGCCCGGAGATCGAACCGTTTTCCGACGGAGACTGGGGGAATTACGTGAAGGCCGCGGCCGTAGCGGCGGTATCGCGCTACGGGGCTGACCGGGGGGCCGACCTGTGGATCCGCTCCGAAGTGCCCGTGGCAGCCGGTCTCAGCAGCTCATCGGCCCTGGTGGTGGCCGTGCTGAAGTCGCTGCTCGACGTGTCGGAGATCGACGCGGACCCGATCGAGTTGGCGGCCGTTGCTGCGGATGCCGAGCAATACGTGGGCACCCGCGGCGGGGGAATGGACCAGGCGATCTCGGTGTGCGCTTCACAGGGGTGTGCGGCGAGAATCGAATTCGAGCCCGTCCGGGTAACTCCGGTGCCCGTCCCGGACGACTGGCGCTTCGTGGTTGCCGACACTGGAGTGCAGGCGCACAAGTCGGGCAACGCGAAAGAAACGTACAACCGCCGGCGGGTAGCGGTGGAGGAGTCCGTCGAGCGGGTGGGAGAAGAGCTCGGGCTCGCGGCCGGCGATCGCAGCTACGCGAGACTCCTGTCGGAGCACGACGCGGGCGAGTTGATGGCCGTTGCCCAGCAGGTGCTCGACGACCGGCTGCTCCGTCGATTCCGCCACGTCGTCACCGAGGCCGACCGGACCCGGCGGGCGGAAGCGGCGATGCGGGAGAGTGACGCGGTGGCGTTTGGGACGTTGATGAACGCTTCTCACGAGAGCCTGCGCGACGACTTCGAGGTCAGCGGACCCGAGCTGGACCGGCTCGTGGCGCTGGCCCGCGGCGCGGGCGCTCTCGGGGCCCGGCTCACGGGCGCCGGGATGGGAGGCTGCATCGTGGCTCTGTGTACGCCTGACCGGGTGGATTCGGTGCTCGAAGCGCTGCGAGACGGGTATTTCGTCGACTCGCCCGGCGGTGAACCGCCGCCAGACCTCGACCAGCGACTGTTCGTGGCGATTCCCTCGGCGGGAGCTTCGGTAAGCCGTCTCTGA
>JAENXO010000549.1 GCA_016649455.1 Gemmatimonadota bacterium
ATCCTCCGGCGTGAACGGGCGGGGAACGTCGAAGTCGTAGTAGAACCCGTTCTCGATCGGCGGACCGAACCCGATTCCCGCCTCGGGAAACAGCTCCCGGACCGCGGTCGCGAGGACGTGAGCGGTGGAGTGACGCAGCGCGTACAGCGCGTCGTCATTCTCGTCGGTGCGCGTGACGATCGACACGGAGTCGCCATCGGAGAGAGACCGATCGAGGTCCCGCAGTTCGCCGCCGACCGTGACGGCCACGGCCGCACGTGCCAGACCCGGGCCGATGGAGGCCGCGAGGTCGGCACCGGTCGATCCGGCAGGAAGCTGCTTCTCGGAACCATCGGGAAGTCGCACGGAAATCATCTGGACGCTCATCGGCATACCCGTCGATGGCTGAGGTGAATAGATGCAGTCGGTCATAGTGCTTTGCAGCCCGAAATCCAGCCAGAGCCGTCCCCGGGCGCGCCGCTCGAACCTAGGCCATGAGTGTCAGGTTCACCAGAACATGTCGAAGCGCATGCATGCTAAAGGCCGAAACCGAAGGTCGCCGCCAGAGTGAACAGCCAGGGAACGGGCCCGCCGTAATTCTGCACCGAGTGGTGAGCCCTGAGCTCTGCGCCCGCCGCCGTGCGCGACCCTACCGGAAAACGGAGTCCGAAGCCGCCGTTCAATGCGAACAGGCTTGCGTCGAGCTGGTTGTAGTCCGGACCCGTGGAGTTCCAGGCCTGGCCGCCGGCACCCGCGATCAGGTACGGTTCCATGCTCCCATGCGCGACCGGCACGTGCACAACCCCGCCGTAGGTGACGACACCCTGGCTCCCTCCGATCCCGCCGAGCAGCACCTCGGGTCCGACCCGGAGCACTCCGAAGTCGGCAACGACAGCGCCCCCGACGAGCACTCCTGCCTGCTGGAACTCCGACCAGCTCGAAAGCGATCCTCCGGCCTGCGCGACCAGCCAACCCGTGCGACCCCGGAGCGGGTCGACTTCGCTAGGCAACCTTGCTCCAGACTCGACCTGCTCCGGACCGGGCGCGTACGCCCAGCCCCGACCGTCCGCTTCCTGTTCGAACTGGAGATTCCAGCGCGACACCGCAGACCCCACGAGGCCTCCGACGAGCGCACCGGCAGCCGCGCCGAGAAGGCCGACCGCGACAATCGTCACGGTTTCATCGTCACATTCACCCTCACACAGCCCGGCAGCGACGGCACCCGTCAACCCGCCGAGAACCGCTCCGACACCTCCTCCGATCCCGGCCCCGAGCCAGGTCCGGCGGCTCCTGGTCCACAACGCTTCGATGGACTCGAACGACGCCGCCTGCTCGGTCGACGCGCCCGCTCCTTCGGCTATCTGATCGAGTCGCAGGACGAGTCTTCCGCTGTCGACTCGGGCGACATCGCCCTCGACCGCCTCATCTGGAGGCACGAGGACACGCACCCGGTCCCCATCACTCAGTTCGTACAACGCGGCAGGCGCGGCGACCGGTTCCTGGGCGACGGCGCCCGGAGTCGCAGCGACGATGGTCCACGCGGCGAAAGCCCACAGACCTGGTCTGCGCAATGGATCATGCTCCTGGGAACGGTGGCAGGACTTCCGGGAATGACTACCGATACACGAATTCCGAAGGGAGCGGAAGCGCAGGCGCCGCCACCGCGACGACCGCGCTGGCGGTGCCGTTCAGCAGGAATTCAGTTGAGCCGGACGTTCAACCGTCCAAGATTTCCAGCCGGTCAGGGCCATTCGGGACGACGCACAGGAACTCGAACGGCTCCTTGCCGATTGCCTCGTAGGAATGCGGCACTCCGGCCGGAATCAGCACCACGTCATTCGCTTTGACCGCGAACGTATCGTCCGCGATCCGGACCTCGGCCCGGCCACCCAGCACATACTGCTCGTGTTCTACCGAGTTCGTATGCATCGGCATGAAGCCGCCCGGCTCGATGCGGAACTTCCGCAGCTGAAAGTGCGGCCCCTCGTCAGGTCCGATCAGGACCTGACGAACGGTATC
>JAENXO010000406.1 GCA_016649455.1 Gemmatimonadota bacterium
ACGCGCCAGAACATCTCGGTGGGCGATTCGTTCGGCTCGAGATCGGGACCCTTCTTCAAGTATCGCTTGGCGAGCACCGTGCGCGCGTTGTCCGACAGCAGGGGCTCAGCAAGAGTAGCCGGGGGGGTCTCGAGACCGGTCCGGTCGATCTCGGGCTTCATGGAAATCGTCGTGTCGGGTCCGTGCATCAGTGTGTCCTCGCTACTTCCTTCAGTCGTGAACGTCTATCGGCTCTATATATCGTCTCCGGTCCCGACGACCGGTTCGCTTGCATGCCGCGGCAGATTTTTCCCGCCACCGAAGGCGACGCCTCCCCGGGGGTGCGATGCACCCTGAAGTCACGTCTCCAGCTTTAGTAAGGCGAAAGTCTTTGGACCGGGCGGGACAAGCTCGGCCGACCTCGAGCAGCCTCGGGGACCGCTCGCGCACACCCCAACATCTTGGGGTAGACCCAGAATAACCCCCCTACATATAGGGGTCAAGGGTCAATTGCGGGTAAACCCCGAATCCGGTTTTTGCGCGGATTTCCGGGCTGAATCGGGAGTCAGACCGGGGGTTGCCATCGACCTCCCGAATGCAGGTCCTTCAGGGCCCGGTAGTGGTCCACGGTAAGTCTGATTCGCTCCTTGAGACCATCATCCACTGGCCTCACTACCCGCCCCGGCACACCCACGACAAGGCTTCCCGGCGGGATCCGCGCGCCCTCCGTCACCAGCGCACCGGCCGCGATCACTGAACCCGCTCCGACGATCGCGTCGGAGAGGACTACGGCCCCCATGCCGACCAGGCACCCATCTTCGATGTCGCAGCCGTGAATGATGGCCCGATGCCCGATTCCGACCCCGGCCCCGATGCGGCACGGACGGTCCACGTCGACGTGGACCATCGTCAGGTCCTGGATGTTCGTTCCCGCCCCGACCGAGATCGGCGCGATGTCTCCGCGCAGCACACACTGGTACCACACGCTCGCATGAGCCCCGAGCGTCACGTCGCCGAGGACGTCGGCCGATGGCGCGATCCAGGCTCCTTCGGCGATCCTCGGGCGAACGGAGGTCCGCAGGTCGTGCTCGTTCACTCGGAAGCTCTCCCGGCCGTGTCGCGGAGGAACGCTTCGATCCCATCCGCGATTCCGCGAGCGTACAGCTCCTGGAAACCCGGGTCCTTCAGGGCGGCTTCGTGGCGCGGCATCATCATGAACGCACCTTCCGTAAGGATGCTCGGCATCCAGGACATCCGGCAGACGGCCAGATCCCCCCAGAACACGCCAAGATCCCGCAGACGCATCGTCGAGAGCATGCCCTGCTGTACTGCCGATGCGAGCGCCGCAGCCTGCGGGTGGAAGTAGTACGTGCTCGTCCCCTCGCGCCCGAACGGCCGAACACCGTCGGGCAACGCATTGTTATGGATCGAGACGAACAGCTCGGCTCCAGCCTCCTCGGCCGCCCCGGTCCGTTCATACAGGCCCAGCTGCTCCCGGTCGTTCCGGATCAGAATCGGCTCTGCTCCACGCTCTGCCAGGATCCGCTGGAGAATTCTGCCGATCGCCAGGTTCGCATCGCCCTCGTAGTAGCCCGTGGGTCCAGTGGCTCCCGCGCCGGGATGACCGGGATCGATGGCGATTCGCCGGCCAGCGAGTGGATTCCCGGGGTCAATCGCCGGCGCACTCCGCAATTCGAGCACGAGAGTCGCCCGTCCGGTGTCCGTCTCGTCGTATCGGGCCCGCCAGCCCCAGACCGGACCGGTGAGCCTGACCCGGATCCGCCACGCCTCACCTGGCTGTTGTGTCCACTCCGCCCATTCAACGAGCCGCGGAGACGGGCCGAGTGAAATGCGGTTCGTTACGCCGGTGGCGCCATACAACGTGATCTCCAGCGTCCGGCCATCCGGCTGCGTTACCTCCAGGGGCAGTGCGGAGGCCAGCGGAATCGACAGCGCGACCCGGTCGCCCCGCGGCTCGAACCTCAGGTCACCCACGGCGGAGCGTGGCGCGGGAGTCCCTGGAGGGAGGAACTCCAGGTCCTCGGCCGTCACCCAGGCGTTCAGGCCGGGAGCCAGACGCAGGCGGATCCGATCTCCGACTCGCAGGTCCACAACCGCCCGGGTGCCATCCGGAAACCGCCAGCGGTAGGGACCAAACGCCGCCGGACGCGCGACGACCATCCCGTCGTTCCCGTTTACCTCGTCCGGCTCGTTCCTCAGCCGGACTACGGGCGGGTGAATCGGATCGAGGACTCTCAGCGGCAGCACCAGCGGTTCGGTCTGTTCGTCGTCGCCCAGTCTCGCGCGGACCTCCATGCGCAGCGAGTCCGGCAGGCCCGACCAGTTGCAGTCCTCGGGAACGCAGGCAGTCCGGTAGAGGTCGTCAGCCGACAGAGTGAGGACGCGCAGCTCCGGACGCGGACCGGGCTCGAGCGTGATCCGCGTGCTGCCGGCCACCAGCTCGACTTCCGCCTGCGGGAATGCGCGCAGCTCGATGGTGATGGGCTCGTCCGGGTATGCCCACCGTTCCGCTCGCACGCCGAGCCAGTCCGGGTCGAGCAGCTGCCCCTCCTCCCAGCCAGACCCCGCGTCGGTCGGGACGCGGATCGGGTGGACCAGCGAGTCCACCTCCGCACCGCGCCGAGCGACAAGATGGTACTCGGCGGTGTCGCCTCGAATCGCCGCCGGAACCGGGAGCCAGGCGAGGAACGCGCCGTTGGGCTCGACATTCACGAATTCCCCATCGATGATCAGCGTCGCATCGCCCGTTCCAATGGTCCCGAACACGAAGTTCGAGTCGCTCACCGCTACGCTCTGCAGCGAATCGGGATACTCGACGTACATGGAGATCGGGCCCGCCACCGGCGGGACCGGCGGCAGCGATGACCGCATGACGCCGGGGGGGACGGTCTCGGGGTCCGCCGTCGTGGCGCAGGCGCTCAGAATCACAGCGGCCAGGAGCATTGCCGCATGCAGCGGCCACGTCGATCGGAATTGTCGGC
>JAENXO010000224.1 GCA_016649455.1 Gemmatimonadota bacterium
CGCCGGACGCCGCGGAGGTGCCGGCAGTGGCCGCGGAACAGGAGGCGGGCATGGCGATCAAGGCTCCGCGTGACGTGGACGGGCCGCCGTTCGTGGTGGAGGACGACTTCACTCCCCTGCTGGCTCAGTGGGGAGACGGCAGCTATCACAAGGGCGGCTGGAATCACTACGGCCCGGGCTACTTCACGCTCGATCCGGCAACCGGAGTGCTCGCCGCGCACGGAGGCATGGGCCTGTTCTGGTACGCGGCAGAGCAGTTCGGCGACTTCACGCTGCGGCTGCAGTTCCAGACCTCTGTGCCAGAATCGAATTCAGGCGTGTTCCTGCGAGTGCCGGAGATGCCGGTCAGCGACGACTACATCTATCACTCGTTCGAAATCCAGATCCACGCCACGGCCGAGGACCCGATCCACCGCACCGGCGGCGTGTACGACGCGATGGCGCCTTCGCAGCACCTGGCGAAGCCGCCCGGCGAGTGGAACGACATGGAGATCTCGTTCATCGGAGACCGGATCACGGTCGCCGTGAATGGGACGCAGGTGGTGGACTGGAACGCCGAGCCGGCCGGCAAGGTCGCCGACTTCGCGCCCCGTGGATTCATCGGACTGCAGAACCACGACTGGGAGACCAGCGTGTGGTTCCGGAATATCCGGGTGAAGAAGCTGGACTGACGTCAGTCCGGTCCGTTCAGAGGGTGTCCCGTTCCTCCAGCAGCGCTTCCAGCTCGGCGAGCATCTGGAGGTCTCGTGGCCGACCGGCGGCGCGCTTCGTCCTGATGAGGGACTGAAGGTCGAGGCACCTGCATTCCTGACCAAACAGGTCGATCTCGATCGTGTGCGCGAGGAGATCTGTGTACCCGCCACCACCGGTGATTTCGCCGAGCAGGTCGATATCGCCGACGCTTGTCGTGAGGGTGAAGTTGAGACCCCTCCGAAGCGTGTCTGCCGACCATTCGAAGGGAAGTCCCGGCGGCGCACCGCGGAGGTAAGGCTCGAACGGCGCCAGCGCCTCCACGAGACGGGCGAGATTCGCTTCGTCCCGAGCATAGACGACATCGATGTCCTGGGTGAGGCGGGCCGAGCCGTGAACCGTCGCGGCCAGACCACCGACGATCACGAAATCGACATCTCCCTCGGCGAGGGAACCGACCAGTCTCTGGAAGTCTGTCATCGGACCCTGTCTCCCGCCCGCCGCGCCTCGTCCGCCAGTTCAGCGAGTGCTATCAGTCCGGCCACTCTCTCTTCGACCGGCCGTCGCAGGTTCTCACGTAGCAGGGTGCGATCCACGTGAAGCTTGTACTCCTCGATCACGGGATCGGGCTCGAGTTCGAGGTCCGGCACGCCGCCCGTCTTCCCGGAAACGAGGCCTGCGGGTTGCTCGAGCGCGTCCAGGATGCCCTGGTAGGATTCGGCATCCAGCACAACGAGCTCGGGGCGCCCGTTGACCGTCAGGACCGTCGGGCGACCCGTCGCGCGCAGGCGTCGGACGTGCTCCTTCGTCCGGCGCTGGAAATCACTCAACGAGAAAATGTCGTCGAGTCTGATCATCAATTCCTCACCCGGTCACGGAAGAAACAGCTAATTACATGTAAATAACTTGTTATCGACTCGAGACCGCGTCAAGCGAAACGGATCGTTTCAGAGGCCCGAGATCGAATCCGCGGCTGAAGTCGGAACCGCCCGCCTCTACGCCACCCGCTTCTTCGCGTCGGCCGTCACGTTCCGCCCCAGAATCGCGGCGGCGGAAACCACGCCTCCGTACAGGGAGCCGACGATCCCGTGGGCCACGGCGTCCTGTCCGGTGAGGAACAGGCCCGGCACGGGAGTCCGGGGCGACAGCCAGTCCATACGGAACCGCTCGGGAGACAGCTCCACCCCGTAGACCTCCCCATGCGGATGGTTGCTGAAGTGCCGGGTCGAGAGCGGCGTGGACAGTTCGTGGTAGGCCACCTTCCCCTTCGTCTGAGGCAGGTGCTCGTACAACGTGACGAGCAGACGCTCCGTGTACCGCTGCTTGAGCGCTTCGTACGAATCCCCGCGCTTCTTCCAGGGCTCGTTCTCCCAGGGCCGGAACTGTTCGTAGTCGACGAAACTGATCAGCTCGATCGTAGCGGTGTCCGCGTGGCGTACCTTCCAGGTGGGATCCTTGGCGGAGGGAAACGACATGTAGACGGCCGGTGGATTGGCGTCGGGATCGGCCCGATTTGCCCGGACCGTCCGATCGTGATCGTAGTCGGGGTAGACCCACAGGTTGGCCGGCTCCAGGCCGAGGGTCTCGGCGGATTCGTTCAGTCCGACGTACAGGCACAGGTGGCTTACCGACGGCCGGGTCTGCGCCACGAGCGCTGCGAGACCGAGGGCATCTCGCGTTTCGTCGTCCACGAGTTTGCCGAACGTGTTCACCACGCCAGCGTCGCTGACTACAACGGGGGCCATGATCTTCTGCCCGTCGGTCAGGCGCACCCCGATCGCCCTTCCACCACTGACGAGGATCCGCTCTACCTCCGCGTGGACCAGCAGGCGCCCGCCAGATGCCTCGATCGTGGGGAGGATGCTCGTCGCAACGCTTCCTGCCCCTCCGACCGGGTAGCAGGCGCCGTCCACGAAGTGGTTGGCGAGCATGGCATGAATGCCGAAGCTCGACTCCGAGGGCGGCAGGCCGTACGCCCCCCACTGCGCCGTCAGCACGCCGATCAACTTCCGATCACTCGTGAGCCGCTGAAGCGTCTCCAGCGTCGTCCGACCGGAATGGCGCAGGAACTCGCGGCACAGGAACGGGCGGGCCAGCGGGGCGATGAACCGCGGGAGCGCCTTCGCCTGGAAGAACTTCATCCCCGCCGCCTGCACCTGGTCGCACAGCTCGACGTACCGGGTGATCGCCTCGCGCTCGTTCGGGAAGGCACCGGACAGCCCGTCGATGAACTGCGCGCGGCCGGCCAGGAAGTCGTACTGCCGGTCCGGAAATACGAACCGGTCGTAGCGCGCCGGCAGCGGAGCCCACTCGAGCCGCCCCTGGCTGATGTCCTTCATCAGCAGGCCGCCAAGCGTCTCCTGCCTGTCGAACTCCCCGACGTAGTGAAGGCCGACATCCCATTCCCAGGCTTTGCGCCGGAAGGTGTGTGTGAACCCGCCCATCGTGTAGTGCCGCTCCAGCACCAGCACTCGCTTGCCGGCCAGGGCCAGGAAGGCGGCGGCAGACAGGCCACCCATGCCAGAGCCGATGACGATCGCGTCGAATCGATCGTCGACCCGGTCCGGCCGGTACGAGGCCGGCCAGTGGAGTTCTTCAGCGGCCTGTTCGTTCGAGGCTGGATCCTGCTCGGGGTGGATCGACTGCATCCTGGTCTCACCTCGCTCCGATCGGAGCGTGACGGGTGGCCGAGGGGGGACCTCGATCACATACAAGGTAGCGAGACCGGGATCAGATCTCTATCTGCGTTCCCAGCTCCACGACCCGGTTCGGCGGCAGGTGGAAGAATGACGTCGCCCCGAGCGCGTTGCGTGACAACAGGGCGAACAGCCGGGCCCGCCACAGTCGCATTCCCGAACCCTTGATCGGCAGCAGGGTTTCGCGGCCCAGGAAGTAGCTCGTGTCCATCGGTCTGAACTCGACGCCCTGCGGCGGACACTGGGCGAGCGCGGCGGGTATGTGCGGGTCCTGGCTGAACCCGTACTGGACGTCCACGCGCCAGATCCCGGCTCCCAGCGACTCGCATTCAGTTCGCTCCGACCTGGGCACGTGCGGGATGTCCCGCGTCACCACGCGAAGCAGAATCACGCGATCGTGCAGCACCTTGTTGTGCTTGAGGTTGTGCAACAGCGCGGGCGGAGTCGCGGCGCCGCCATGCATGTACACGGCCGTGCCAGGCACCCGCTGTGGCGGTTTGTGCGTCATCTCACGCACGAACAGATCCAGGGGCAGCGTCTGCTCTTTGAACCTCGCGCCGAGCAGAAGTCTGCCCTTCCGCCACGTCGTCATCACCACGAAGATCCCGGCCGCAACCACGAGCGGGAACCACCCGCCATGCGGAATCTTCGGGATGTTCGCGCCCCAGAATGCCAGGTCGACGGTCAGGAACGCGACCACAAGCAGCGCGATCGCCCAGCGCGACCAGCCGAGCCGGCTCCGGGCCACGAACGCGAACAGGATGGTCGTGAATACCATGTCCGTGGTTACCGCCACGCCGTAGGCCGCTGCCAGCCGGCTCGAGGAACCGAATCCGATCACCAGGCCGATCGAGGCGATCATCAGGGCCCAGTTGACCCCTGCGATGTAGATCTGTCCGATCTCACGGGTGGAGGTGTGCTTGATTCCGAGCCGGGGCAGGTATCCGAGCTGCACGGCCTGGCGGGTAAGCGAGAACGCCCCGGAAATCACGGCCTGAGAAGCGATCACCGTCGCAACTGTCGTCAGCCCGACCAGCGGATACAGGGCCCAGCGCGGCGCCATCAGGTAGAACGGCTGCTCGATCGTCTCGGGGTGGGCGATCACCATCGCGCCCTGACCGAAGTAGTTCAGCAGCAGTGCGGGCAGCACGATGGCGAACCAGGTGAGCCGGATCGGCAGCTTACCGAAGTGCCCCATGTCGGCGTACAGCGCCTCGCCGCCGGTGACGACGAGGAACACGCTGCCGAGCACGAGGAATCCCCTGATCCCGTTCCGCACGAAGAATTGGGCGCCATACACTGGATTGAGGGCTTTGAAAACCTCCGGCGAATCCGCCAGGTGGATGGCTCCGAGCGCTCCCAGCGTCAGGAACCACACGAGCACGATCGGACCGAACACCGATCCCACGGAGGCCGTACCGAACCGCTGAAACGAGAACAACCCGAGGAGAATCACGACCGTGATCGGGATCACGTAGGGCTGGAAGAACGGCGTGGCGACCTCGAGCCCCTCCACCGCGCTGAGCACCGAGATCGCCGGCGTGATCATGCTGTCGCCGTACAGCAGCGCCGCCCCGAACAGCCCGGCGGCCACGAGGGCCTTCTGCACGCCCTGTAGCGGTCGGCCCTGCGGAATGACGAGAGCCGTCAGGGCGATGATGCCGCCCTCGCCGTTGTTGTCGGCCCGCATGATGAAGCCCAGGTACTTGACCGAAATGACGAGGATCAGCGACCAGAAGATCAGGGAGAGAACTCCGAGCACGTTCTCGGGCGAGGCGTGGAC
>JAENXO010000287.1 GCA_016649455.1 Gemmatimonadota bacterium
GACAGTCGCGGAATTCCGCACCACGGATCCGGTCGCGGCGTCCACCACGATCACGGCTTTCGATCCCGGGTCGGGGTCGTGGCGACGCCACGGAATGGTGACGAGCACGGCGTCGGCTTCCTCGCCGGGGCCGACTTCGACCACGGCCCGGTGATTCCCCCACGACACTCCCTTGTCTCCTGCCGCCAGGTGCGGCTCCCAGTTCCCGGCCTCGAACACGACCCCGTCGATCTGGTTGGAAATGGCCGGAGCGCGGTACAGATCCGCCGTCTCGGGAGGTGGCTCCGAGCACGCCAGCGGAAGCAGGAGTGACAGCAGGAGAGCCGTTGCCGTGCCCGTGCGCATCTCGTTCGATTTCATCCGCCCGCTCAACCAATCTGCTGAAGTGCACTGAGGATCATCCGGCCATCCAGGTCCGTATCCAGCTCCGCGTACAGGGCATCCAGCTCGGGCCCCCGCGTACCGATCAACTCCTCCGCCTCGGCGGTCCGGCCCAGGGCCTCCAGGGCAGGCACGACCAGCAGGTCGAGGCGGGTCAGGGGCCGGTCCAGCTCGCCCGTGGCATCCACCACCGCCCGGAAGGCGTCCCGGGCAGCTTCCTCGTTTCCGCGGGCCTCCTCTGTCACCCCCAGGAGGAACCTGACCAGGCGCTCCTCCGGCTCGTATGGCCGGCCCTGTCCCAGGGACTCGGGCCACTCCAGGGCCGCCGCGAGGTTCACCCGGGCCGCCGCGTAGTCTCCTGCCTGCATGGTGTCCAGCGCCGCTAGCGTATGCGCCTGCTCCCACATCCGGTGGCTGTCTCGTGCGTTCTCAGACGGGAGGACCTGGCTCGCGGCCAGGATGAGCGCGGCGTTCTGCGGCCTGCCCAGATGGATCAGGGCCCGCGCCTCGAGCAGTTCCAGGTTGAAGTCCCCGGGAAACCGCTTCCGCGCGTCGCTCGAAGCCGTGAGCGCGCTGTCCCATTGACCCGCTTCCTGCAGGTAGCGGATGAGCTGGATGTGAATCGTTCGGTCATCCGGGGACAACGCCACCGCGCGCCTCAGGTCCGGCTCCGGGTCGGTGCCCCGGAGCTGGCTCAGCAGGTGGGCCCGGGCTACGTACGCCGGCCCGAAGTCTGGCTCGTCGCCCAGCGCGTCCAGCTGGGTTGCAGCTTCTTCGTCGCGGTCGAGGGCCCACAGGTTCAGACCGAGAAGCCAGGTCCAGAGCCACACGTCGCTGTTCTGCGCCGCCCATTCCAGCACCGGCAGGGTCTCTGGCCGGTAGGGGAAGGCGAACGCCGGGTCGTGGTCTCCGGCGAGAAGGGCCGGATCGTCCGCCAGGGCGGCTTGCCAGGCGAGGTGCACCGGACCGGGTTCGTTCGCCGGGCGGAGGGCAAGGATCGCGCGGGCATCATCCGGCAGCCCCAGGCTTGCGTATCCGATGGCCAGCTCGAGGAGGGACTGGTCCGGGAACTCGCCGCCGAGCGTGGTGAGGAAGACTCCGGCATCGGCGCCCGCCGGCGCCCCGCCTGCCGATAGGAATTGCTCGGCCCGGGCGAAGTGGTGCAGGGGATCGAGATTCAGCAGATCCCGGATGGCCCCGTCCGCCAGGGCCTCGTCGCCAACTTTGCGCCCGATGACGGCCAGCGCTCGCCACGCCGAAACGCTGGTCCGGTCGAAGTCCAGCGCGAGGCGGGCGTACCGGGCGGCTTCCGGCCAATTCCCGCTCCCGATCATCAACTCGGCCAGCTGGACGTACGCGGCGGAGCGCCAGGCCATCGAACGCGCCGCCCAGCCGAACGCGTCCCGGGCGTCGGCGAACTGATGCAGGGCGCGGTAGAGCGTTCCCGCCTGGAAGTTGGCCTCCGCATCGTAGGCGTCCAGCTGGAGCGCCCGATTGACGTTCTCCAGCCCCGCCTCGTACAAGGCGCTCCGGTAGGAAAGGTCCGCCATTCCCAGCAGGGCGTCGCGGTTCCACGGCTCCTGGTCCAGGGCGGATTCGAAGAGCTCCCGGGCCGGTCCGTATCTCCTCCCCTTGAGGAGCTCCCGGGCCTCGAACACCAGTCGATCCGCCTCGGAGATGGCAGCCCAGGCTTCCGGGTCCGTGTTGAACGGCCGGGACAGGAGGCGTTCGGACGGATCCGAATCGTATTCCAGGCCGAGGGCCGGTAGCGCGACCCGGTAGGGAACCCCGGCGGTGATTTCGACGGTGGTCCGGAACGGCTGGAGGGCACTCAAGGTCACCGGGATCGCCGCCACGGGAGTGGAGGATTCGCCGTTCCCTGCCGTGACCTCGCCCCCGGACCACACCTTGATCGTGTCAGAGACGTCACCAAATGCGCTTACGGAGATAGTCAGACGAGAATCCTCGGCGAGGAGGTGCATGGCCCCGTCCCGCGATGCCTCCGTGAGGCCCCCGGTTCCCTCCACCGGGAACCAGGTCTCCGTCCACCGGCTGGCCGACAGGGGATCGAATCCCGCCTGCGTGATCGGGTTCACATCGGATCCGGGAGAGTACTGGACGAACAGCCGGCCGGCCTGGTACTCGACGTACTGCCCATCCGTGTCCGTCAGGAGATCTTCCCACACCCCGCCCTCACGGGACAGCGCCCATAGCCACAGCTTCTGCCCGGGCATTTCCTCGTGCCGCGACCAGTGGCCGAATCCGTAGTCATCGTTGCGGTAGTAGCCGCCGAAGAAATCGTTCAATTCGCCGACGACGTGATACGACTTGTGGCCCGCAAAGGTGTTGTTGCGGTACAGGGGGAGGAAGCGGCCGTCCTCGTCCTCGGGCCAGGTCATTTCGGCGCCCGAGTGCTTGAGATACGCATTGCCCGGGATGGACATCTCCAGGTCGTCCCGTGCGAAAGCGGCGGCCGTCATCCAGTTGTAGTAGGGCTGCTCCAGCGGAGTGGGGTTGTACCACAGGACGTTGGTCTCGAACCAGGCCCGGTCAGGCGGAAGCCGGATCTCCACTCGCCAGTGGGTCCGGGACGGCAGGTCCATGCTTCCCACCCAGCAGCTCACGCTGCCGTCAGAATTCTCCCGGAGCAGGTAGTCCACCGGAGTGGCGGTCGCCGGTGTGTGGCCGATCACACCGAAGTTGAATTCGATACCGCCGGAGGTCCACGGACCGCGGAGGGCGATATTCCGGAACTTCATGACCTCGTTTCGATAG
The DNA here is from genome assembly GCA_016649455.1 of Gemmatimonadota bacterium. Lineage (GTDB taxonomy): Bacteria > Gemmatimonadota > Gemmatimonadetes > Palauibacterales > Palauibacteraceae > Carthagonibacter. Next base: position 3,157 of record JAENXO010000287.1, read on the forward strand.
ATGAATTCGTGCCCGTTCTGCTTTACGATCGCCCCCCACACCTTTCCTCCGACCTCCGGCAGCACGAACACTTCGATGTAGTCGTTCTCCAGCCGGACTACATTCCACTCCCGGGGCTCGGCGGTCGCGGAGTATCCCTCGAACGAGTGGTATGGGTACAGCCGCTCGTCACGGGTCAGGATCGGGATCGGATTGGGCTCGGAGAACGGGTAGGTCGAGAGCGTCCGGACTTCTTCGGAGATGCGGGCGGTCTGGGCGGTTCCAGGTGCCGGAATCGCCGCGAGGACAACGGGCGCCAGCAGCAGACGAAATGACCAGGACATGGCAGGCCGGGGTTCGAGAGAGCGCTGGAAGCCCGGCGCGAAAGCGTCTCGCGCCGGGATGGACGATGGTCCGAAAGCTATTCCTCGGTCGTGAACTGGATCGGCTGGGAAATCCAGACCGCCCGTGCCTTCCCCTCACTGTCCTGTGCGGGCGAGAACTCCATCGAGCCGACCAGGCGGAGAGCTGCCTCGTCGAGCTCCGGATACCCCGACGATTCTCTCACCTTGGTCTCACCGACTTTGCCCGTCTCATCGACAAACACCCACACTCCGACGGTTCCCCCGATGTCGTCTTCCCGCAGCTGCGGCGGATACACGGTCTTGAGCATTCGGGCCATATCGGAACTGTTCGTCAGCACCGGGGGAATCGCTGGCGCGACTTCGGCCGGGTCTTCGGCCGGGATATCGGCCTGGTCTTCGGATACTTCCGGGGCCGCCTCCTGACTCGCGGGCGCCGTGGACGCAACAGCCGACGCATCATCTGCGGCGGCATCGCTGGCCGGAGGATCCGCCGAGTCGCATGCCGTGATCAGGATGGCCAGGGCAGCGGCGCTGCTCAGGGCCGTGACTGCGCGCGTTCGGAAAGTCACTCGTTCAAACATGGTGTTGATCCTCCTTCTAAGAGCGCCCCCCGATTCCGGCAACTCGAGGCCGGGTAGTGATCGATCGTCGTCCAGATGGCGCCGGCTTACCTCGTTTCGCCGTCCAGGGTCCGCACCTTCGCGCGCGCATCGTCGACCAGCGGCTTCAGCTCAGGATCCGCGTCGTGCCACA
>JAENXO010000603.1 GCA_016649455.1 Gemmatimonadota bacterium
ACACGGCATGGTCCCACGAATCTGTCGAGCGGCAGTTCATCGATCGACGCTGCCCCGGCCCCGTAGTGTGCGGGAGCGTCCACGTGGGCCCCCAGGTGGACGGTCGTCCGCAGGGTGGAAAGAGTCACGGGGTCGCCCCGCTCCAGCTCCAGCAGCAGCTCTCGGGACAGGGGCGTGTCGTCGGGAAACACCGCTATGTCCGGTGCCAGGCGTGGCGAAATGTCGATCAGCTGCGGGCCGGACTCAGGCATTTCGTACTCCTTCGGCGGCCCGCCACATGTCGTGGTAAGTATTGAACAGCGGTGCCGGTGCGAGGCGAATCACATCGGGTTCGCGAAAGTCACCGATGACGCCGGCTTCCTGCAGGCGTGCCTGAAAAGCCGCTGGTTCCCGCCCGATCCGCAGGGAGAGCTGTGCCCCCCGGCGTTTCGGATCGGCGGGCGTGAGGATTTCCACCGGGCCGTCAGGAATCCGATCGAGGAGCCACTCCAGGTACGCCGTCAGGCGGATCGACTTCTCCCGCATGCGGTCCGGTCCGGCCTGGTCGATCAGCTCCAGCGCCGGCCCGAGGGGGGCCATCGCCAGCACCGAGGGGCAGCTCAGCTGCCAGCCGGCAGCGTCGTCCCGGGGGACGTAATCCGGCTCCAGCTGCATGCGGAACCGGGTGTCCGGGTCGTTGCCCCACCAGCCACCGAGCCGCGGAAGCCTTCCGTCCGCCAGGTGGCGGTCGTGAATGAACGCTCCGCCAGGCGCTCCCGGGCCGCCGTTTACGTACTTGTAGTGGCACCACACGGCGAAGTCGACATCCCAGTCGTGCAGCCGGAGGGGAACGTTGGCCACGGCATGCGCCAGGTCCACTCCGAACACCGCGCCCGCCGCGTGCGTGGCACGAGCCAACCGTTCGAGGTCGAATCGCTGGCCGGTGAGGAAGTTGACGCCTCCCAGCAGGAACACGGCGATTTCGTCTCCGTGCTCCGCCAGGGCCAGCTCGAACCGTGCTTCGTCGATCGCCGGCGAACCGACATCCGCGCCGATCTCGATCAGGCATTCGTCAGGGTCGAGGCCATGCCAGCGCAGCTGCGTCTCCACCGCGAATCGATCGCTGGGGAAGCAGGGAGACTCGACCAGGATCTTCCGACGCAACTCTTGCGGCCGGAAGAAGCTCGCTAGCAGCAGGTGAAGGTTCACCGTGAGGCCGTTCATCACCGTGACCTCGTGCCGGCCGGAGCCCACCAGCCGCGACAGGGGCTCGAGCCATCGCTCTTCGACCCCGTACCACGGCTCGGGCTGCTCGAACCACCCACCGACCCCGGAGCGTCCCCACCGGTCGAGCTGCGAGCCGACGCTCTCCCGAGCAGCCCGCGGCAACGGGCCGAGAGAGTTCCCGACCAGGTAGACCAGGGGTTCTCCACCGGGCCCGAGTGGAATTTCGAATCGATCCCGAAATCCGGCGAGCGGGTCCGCCAGGTCGAGGGACCGGGCGAACGACTCTAGCTCGCTCAGTTCGGGACCGAACAGCCGTTCAGCGGTCTGTCGGTTCAATCGTCCGTCCAGCCGGGGCCACGCACGAACCGGCCGGCCGTGGCGCCCGTGTGCTCGCCGTCGCGCAGCGTGTGGACTCCGTTCACGAACACGTGAACCACCCCTTCCGCGTATTGATGCGGCTCGGCAAACGTCGCCCGGTCGGTAATCCTTTGCGGGTCGAACACGACCACGTCGGCGAACGCGCCGGGCTCCAGCACGCCGCGTCGGGCAATGCCGAACGTCCGGGCGGGGAACGAG
>JAENXO010000117.1 GCA_016649455.1 Gemmatimonadota bacterium
GCGAATGGAGTCGCCGAGAATCAGCGTGAGGTGTCCGACGCGGACGCCCCCGACATCGGTGATCGCGTCGTGCGTTCCCGCCGGAAACGACCCGATGTGGATTCCCAGGTCGGTTGCCCTGGGACGCTGCGCCCCGGACACTTCGTCAGGAACCTGGGCGAACAGAGGACTGGCGGCCAGGAAGGTCGAGACCGCCGTCAGGGCCGCGGACAGGAGGAGGCCTCGAACAGCCGCTCCACGTCCTGAACTCCGAGATACAGACGCTCGTCCCGCTCCACGAGATCCGGCGGGAGTCGCGCCTGCCAGCCGGCCTTGCCCCGTGTACTGTAGTCGATCCAAGAGTCCATGACCTCCGCGAAAGACGACTGCAGCTCGGAACAGCCGATTTCGCCGCCCGAGAAGGCCCCGTCCCGACCGTAGTACCTGCTGATCGACTCCAGGACCCTGTCGCTGAGAGCCTCCAGTTCCTCGAGCGAGACGGGCTGCACGGCGACCGGGGGGGGGACCACGATTTCGGCGGAGTCGACCCCTTCATCGACTGGCGCCGCGCCCTCTGGCAGCTGATCCGCCGACGGGTCCTCGACCGCTACGGTTGCGGCATCGTCACCGGGCATCTCGGCCGCTCCGGGCGGCTCTTCGGCCAGCCGGTCAACGGCCGCGGGCGTCGATTCCCGTGCACCGTCGGAACCACCGTTCGGGTCCAGGACCAGGGGCTGGACGAGCACGCCGACGACTCCCAGAGCGATCACGATTCCGGCACCCGCGAGTATCCGGTTTCGGAGCCGTCTCCCCCTGTCCGGGACCGGAACCGATACCACGGATTCCTCGGGGAACGTCGCCGGCTCGACAGGACCCGGTGAAGCCGACGACAGCTCGGCTTCGGCTTCGATCAGGGCCTCGGAAATCAGTTCAGACTCGACGTCGACCAGGGTCTCGATCGCCTCCATCGGCTCCGATTCCACCTGTTCATCGACTGGTTCCTCTACCGGCGGCGACGGCTCGAAGTCAGGAATCACGTCCGCCTCGGCCTCGAGGTCTGCCTCCGGCTCGACTTCAAAAATCCCTTCCAGATCCGGATCCGGGGTCGGGACAATCTCTAGGTCGGACTCGAACTCAGCGTCGAGATCGTAAACGGCTTCCAGCCCCTCGGCCTCCACCTCCAGCGCGTCGTCCGACAAACCCGCGTTCTGGACCTCGGCGATCAGCGCATCGAAGTCCAGCTCATCGTCCTCCACCACCGGTTCCGCCAGAATCTCCTCGTCGATTTCCTCCACGATCTCGGTCGGAGCGTCGACCCGGACCTCCCCCGAAATCTCATCCGGAATCTCGTCCGCCTGCTCATCCTGGATTTCGTCCGGCACTTCATCCTGGATTTCGTCCGGCACTTCCTCCGGGACCGCGTCCGCCGGCGGAGTCGGAGGTTCCGGCTCGGGTGCCAGCTCCGGCTCGGGTGCCGGATCGACAAACAGGGGCGTGTCGGGAAGCGGAGGCGGTTCCGGACGTGGAGGGGGCTCCAGTCGGACCTCGTCCAGTGTCGAGACGTTCTCCCAATCGACTCGAGACCGACGGACGCCCTTCGCCAGGAGAGACTCGTTGGTGACCCTTTCATAGAACGGCAGGCGCAGTTCCCGGTCGAGCCCTTCCGGCGTCCGCCGGAAACACGCACCGGCCGGGGCGTGAGGATCGGCGACGAACAGAAACGCGACCTGCCAGGGATCGGAGAACAGACGCTCGTGGGTGGCCACGTCCTCCGGCGACAGCACGGCATCCCCGGCGAGGTGCGAGTGATACCACCCGACGAGCACGCCGCGTCGGCGCTCGACTTCGAGTTGCAGCGCTACCGATGCCTCGGCACTGATCTGCTCGGGTCCGGCCTCGAGGAACGGGAATCGGGACGGGACCGCGGCAGTGATGATCACGAATCTGCGACCGGGCGTCGGGTCCTCGCAGAGATCGCCGATCAGGTACCCGAACTGGCTACGACCTGCCTCTGCCTTCCACACGTGCTCGTGCATGGCGACGAACGCCCGCTGGTCCAGAAACACCTCGTAGGAGCCCGAGACGGCGTCGCGCGGAGGCTCGGGGTCGGGCCTCCAGTACACGCTTCGTTCAAGCGGACGAGGAGTCCAGATATGGTAGGCATCGGCATCGATCTGCCGTTCCTTCTCCGATGCCTGCCAGACAGGTTTCCTGTCTTCGCTGTCCCGCGGTTCTTCGTCCATGACTCCACTTCGAGAAGTCGCCTGTCGGCAGGAGGCTCACCGGTTCGCTGGACCGGCCGGCCTCCACAATGGCCAGATGCGAAAATCGGTGCTGCAAGGCAAGGCGGCAAGCGCACCGCGGCCAGTTGACAGCGACGACCACCGGCGCGAGTCTCGGTATCAGGCCCGATGTAAGAGCCGGTTCTCCCTTTGAAGGAGTCGAGTGATGCGCGGCAGCCGGTTGATTGCTCTAACGGTGATGGCCGTCATCTGTGTGGCGAACACCGCGCACGCCCAGCGGTTCCCCGGCTCCGAGGAGAAGTCATACTCGGGGTTCGCCCTCGGACTCACGGCTGGTTACACCTTTCTCGGGGGCGAGGTCGGCGACAGCGTCAGCGGGGGTCTTCGCCTGCAGGGCACGGCGTTCTACGACTTCGGGAAGACGCCGGTCCAGGTGGGCGTGGGGGGAGCGTATTCCTGGATGGGGTTCGACTACGCCGACGGAGCACTCGGCGAGCTCAGCCTGTTCGCGTTCGGTACCTGGAAGGTCGTCGATCTCGAATCAACCATGGTACCATACTTCAGTCTTCGCGTGGGCTGGACTCGACTCTCTGACGATCAACCGTGCGGCTCCCCCCGGTGCGGCGAGCCAGGGATCGAGGGAACCCGGACCAGGAGTGGCCTGGACATCGGCGCGGGCGTCGGCATCGAGTATCCGCTATCCCGGAAACTCGTGGCTGACCTGGGTGGCGGGTTTGACTGGTTATTAATAGGCGACTACCAGATCGACGGGCGCTGGATCGATACCGGCGAGCCGGTCTCCGACAGGCTCCCGGACAGTTCGCAGGAGGGGTCCGCGTTCATTCTCTTCGCAGGACTGAAGTACTTCATCTCTCCGTAGACGCGCGTCACGACAAATCGCGCTGGGCGACACCGGGCCTGGCCGAGAGAAATGCCGAGGTTCTTGACTCCAGCACCGCCTCGGTGAACGAGAGCTTCTGTTCGAGCTGCTCGAGCTTCAGATTCTGGGTCTCGATCATCAGCCTCAGATGCTCCATCTGCATCTGCTCCTCGGCGTTCGAACCCTTCGACTTCGCCGACGCCTCCATCAGCGCTCCGAGACGCTTGGTCAACGGCCGCAGCACGAGCACTCCGCCTACCGTCAGGAACAAGGTGATCGGTACCAGTGCGATGAAGAATTCTTCCATTTCCCCTCCTCGCCCTGTATGGGCTTCAGCCACGGGCCTCGCCCGCCGGCAGGTCATTCGTAGCGCAGTGACTCCACTGGATCTATCGCTGCGGCCCGCCGAGCGGGCAGATATCCCGCTGCCAGTCCGATCGCCATCAGAATCGACATGCAGCCCAACGTGATCGGCCAGGACAACCTCGGGTTGGCGATGTAATTCATCGCCGGGTTCCCCTCCGTCGGAATCATGTCCACCAGCGTCACGATTCCGACTGAAATCGCGAGTCCGAGGAGACCGCCGAGCAAAGATACCAGCAGTGCCTCGAAAACGAACTGCCGTCTGATATGCGCCTTCCGTGCCCCGACAGCCAGCTTTACACCGATCTCGTGTGTCCTCTCCTTCACCACCACGTACATGATGTTCGCGATGCCGACCCCGGCCACGAGCAGCGTGAACAGACCGACCATCCCGAGGAAGATCTGGATGCCCGTTCCGATCTTCTTCGTCTCCTGTTCGCTCTCGATGAAATCCCACATCGGGAGCGCGCTTTCGTCGGTCGGGTCGAATCGGTACTTGGCGCCCAGGACCTGGAAAATCTCCGCCTTCGTCTGCGGCGCTCTTTCCTTGCTCCGGGGATGAAAGAGAATGTGGTTCACGTACCGGTATCCGTAGATCGTCTGGAAGGTGGAAGCCGGGACGATCGCACGGTTTTCATCCGGCCCCTCGTTCATGCTGTCCTGGAACTTCGCGCGCATGACCCCGATCACGGTGAAGGGCAGCCCGTCGAGTTCGACGGTCTTCCCCACCGGGTCCTCGGATCCGAACAGGCGGTAGGCAATCGAGTCTCCGAGGAAAAGCACGCGGCGGCGCTCCCGTACGTCCCGTTCATTAATGAAGCGCCCGCCCGTCTTCGGGAACATCTTCCGGAGCTCCGAGAAGACCGGGTGTACACCTTCCATGAATGTCGTCGTTTTCACGTCGTTGTACGACAGGGTCGTTCCCCACCGACCATACGACGGGCTCGCCACGTCCACGTCCTCGACCGACTTCACCACGAGGTCCATGTCTTCCTCGGTAAGCCGGATCCGGCGTCCACGCGGCAGGCCCTCGAATTCCTTGCTCGTCTCTCCGCCATACGTCATGAAGATCTTCTCGCCGGCGTTCAGCAGCCCGGTGCTGATCTGCTCCTTGAGCCCTTCCCCGAACGCGAGCAGCAGCACGATGGCGATCGTGCCCCAGGTGACGGAGAACATCGTGAGAAACGTCCGCGTCTTCTGCCCGCGCAGATCAGCGATGAACTCACCGAGCAGGATCTTCCACATCTTCCCCGCCTCCCTAGTGCCTCAGGCACTCGACCGGATCGAGGTTCGCCGCCTTTCGGGCGGGAAACCACCCGGCGCCCACCGCGATCAGTCCAAGCAGCGACATCGTGATGATCGCTACGGCCGGAGAGATCACCGGCACCCCGATGAATTCTTCCATGTCCCCGAATCGCACCAACCGCACGAGCCCGAGCGACAACACGAACCCGATCACGGCTCCGATCAGCACGATCGCAGTGCTCTCGAGAAAGAACTGGCGCAGAATATCTCCCTTCTTCGCTCCCACCGAACGCTTGATTCCGATTTCCCTGGTCCGCTCCTTCACCACGATGTACATGATGTTGGCCACGCCGATTCCCCCCACCGACAGCGTGAAGCTGCCCACGATGGCGAAGAACGCGTTGAACGCCAGAAACAGGAAGCTGAACATCTTCTCGAATTCGGTCGTGTCCCACACGCCGAGCGCGTCCTCGTCCGTCGGATCGAACCGGTACTTGCCGCCCAGGATCCGGTAGACCTGCTCTTCGGCGCGCTGCGAATCCTCCGGACTCGCGGTCTGGTAGACCAGGTTGTTCACGTACAGGTCGCCGAACATCGCCCGGTGGGTGCTGGCCGGAATGAATACCCGGTCCCGGTCCCGTGAGTTGTAGGAGGAGCTCTGGTTCTTCTGCTTCATCACGCCGATGACCGTGAACGGGGTTTCGCCGATCAGGATCTGCCGCCCGACGACATCTGCGTCCTCGTCCTCCCCCTCGAACAGCATGTCCCGGACCCGGTTGCCCAGGACCGCGACCCGCCTGCGTTTCGCCTGGTCCTCGTCGTTGATGAACCGGCCCCCGAAATCCGGAATCACGTTTCGCATGAACGTGTACTCGGGCCACGCTCCTGTGATATTGGGATTCATGATCGCCCGCCCGTTCCGTACGGGCGTTCCGCGACGGCTGAATTCGGGGCTGATTCGTTCGATCTCGGGGATCTCCTGCTTGAGAATGACCGCATCGTCCGCCGTGAGCCGGATGCCGCGGCCATCGGGGAATCCCTGAAACGGCTTGGTGGTCGTGCCGCCGAACAGCATCACGACCCTGTCGCCGAGACCATGAAAGCGTTTGATTGTGGCCCGCTCGAGCCCTGTCCCGAACGCCAGCAGGACGATCACCGCGACCGTCCCCCAGGTGATCCCGAGGATCGTCAGCGTCGTCCTGAGCTTCTGAGCCCTGACGTCATTCCAGAATTCCGAAGCGACCGTACGAAGGCGGCTCATTGCTCGACTCCGCCCTGCTCAGGAGATCTCGCGCGGTGGCGCCTCGACTACCTTCTCGCCCTCCTCCAGTCCGTCCGTCACCTCGACCAGGATCGCATCGCTCAAGCCGGTCTGAATCTCCCGTTCGGTCGTGGTGCCGTCGGGCAGCAGGACGGTCACACGAGCGACGTCGTCTTCGAATCGGACGACACGCTCGGGAATGACCAGCACATCGGAGCGACGGTCGATGATGATGTCAGCGTTGGCCGAGTAGCCGGCCCGCAGTTTCACATTGTGGACCTCGGTCAGGGAGATCTCGATCGGAAACACCGTCGCGTTGTCGTCGGTCCGCGCCTTGAGCGAAATCGAATAGACGATGCCCTCGATTCTCGCGTCCGGGAGCGCGCCGATCTTGATCGTCGCCGGCATCCCTTCTTCCAGCTTCCCAACATCGATCTCATCGACAGTGCCGCGAAACAGCAGATCGCTCATCGCCGCCATCGTGATGAGGACCGTTCCCTCCTGGAAATTGGACAGCGGAACCACCGGATCGCCCTGCTCCACCCGCGACTCGAGGACGAATCCGTCGATCGGCGAGCGGATCACCCCTTCGATGTTCCGGTTCCCGATCCGGACGCTTCCCTGCTCCATCAGGGTCACGCGCTCGTTCGCCATCTGTACGTGGACACGTGCCTGTTCGTAGTCGCGCTCAGCCCGCTCGAGCTCTTCCTGGGTGATGAAATCGCGGCCCCGCAGCTCGCGCTTGCGCTCTACGTCCTTCTGGAGATTCTCGAGATCGATCTCGCGCAGCTGGACCTGGCGCTTGGAGTCGGCCAGCTCGATCGGAGTGGGGTTCGGCGCGACCTCGAGCAGCGGTTCGCCTGCCTTCACGTACGCGCCCTCTTCAACGAACAGCTTCCGGACTACACCCGAGATCTGTGACTTCACCGCGATCTCGACGTCCGGCTCGATATTGCCGACAGCGAGCGCCTTCTGGACCAGCGAATCGCGGGTCACCTCGACCGTGCGGTGTTCTGAACTCCCGTCGTTCCCCCGCAGGGCCATCACGGCGCCGGTCCCACCGACGAGTACCGCACCACCCAGCACGCCCAGCCAGACCTTAGTGCTCTTCTTCATCGACCACGTCTCCCTGGTCCGTTCCGATCCGGATCCGGCGCTTCACCTGAATGCGCTGGACCGAGGTTGAAGGTCCGGACGGCGGCTCGCCTTCCCGCCCCGTCGCACCACCCCACACGCGGCGGCCGCCCCGGGCCCTCGCTCTGTCCTACGCTCCGACCTGCAGCGGAGTTTCAGGCCTGATCAGGACCCGCGAAGTCGGCCCGTGAGAGACCGAGCCACCGCGGAGACTCCGTACACCGCTGCAGCGAGGAGAATGATGGACGGGCCGGTCGGAAGATCGATTCCGAACTCCGACGACAGCCCGAATGTGAAGAACAGCCCGGCGGCGATCGACACGGCTCCAGTGAGCACCGCGAGCGCCATCATGCGGGAGAGTCGATCCGTCCAGTGACGGGCGACCGCAGCCGGAACCGTCAACAGCGCGATCACCAGGATTACCCCGACCACGCGGATCAATACGACCACGGTGAGCGCCACGAGCGTGAGGAGCAGCAGGAACAGCGCCCCGACAGGAACGCCGATCACCCACGCGAACTCCTCGTCGAACGCGAC
>JAENXO010000355.1 GCA_016649455.1 Gemmatimonadota bacterium
GACCAGCCGCTGTTCTTCAACGCCTGCTGCACGGGTCGGACTCGACTGACGCCGCACCAGTTCCTGTCGCAGCTTCAGGACGCAGAGCAGGCCGCCGGGCGGGATCGTACCGGACCCTGGTACGGACCGCGAACGCTCGATCTCGACCTGTTGCTGTACGGCGACGAGGTCATCGAGGACTCCGATCTCGTGGTCCCGCACCCCCGCCTCCGGGAGCGAGGTTTCGTGCTCGTTCCGCTGGCGGAGATCGCCGCGGACTGGCTCGTTCCGGCCAGTCGGGGTGAGGAGGCGGAAAGCGTGGGCTCGCTGGCAGGCAGGGTGGGAACGGATGGCACCCGGAGGATCGGAGCGATCGATGAATAGCAGGTCCCGTGTGCGCGCCACCGGGAAACTCATTCCTCGCGCTTCCATCCTGCTTCTGTCAGCCGCGACCGTGCTGGTGTCAGGGTGCGGCGACGAGGCCGCTGCGGGACGCGAGATCGCGGAGCCGGATTCCGCCCTGCGGGTCATGGCAGAATCGCTTCTGCCGGAGGTCGAGACGCTGGCCGGTCTGCCGGCGAGACGGCCGCTCGCCCTCGCCGTTCGCACCCGGGAGGAGCTGGAGAGCTTTCTGACGACGGAGCTGGACCGGCAGCTGCCGGCGGAGAAGGCGAGCGCGCTGACCAGGACCTACGCCCGGTTCGGTCTCGTGCCGGCGGACCTCGAACTGGACGAGCTGCTCCGGTCGCTGCTCCTCGAGCAGGTCGTTGGCTACTACGACACGGTCAAGGATACGCTGTTCGTGATGGAAGGCCTCGACCCGGCGCTCGTCGAGCCGGTCCTGGCGCACGAGATGGTGCACGCCCTGCAGGACCAGTACGAGGACCTGGACTCCCTGATGACCGCGAATCTGGATCACAACGACAGGGCGACGGCAGCCCAGTCGGCGCTGGAGGGGCATGCGACGCTCGCGATGCTGGAATGGCAGCTCGGACGGCTCACCGGCGGAGCCGTCGACCTCGATGCGCTTCCCAGTCTGTCTTCGTTGCCGGAGGATGCGCTGCTCGACGCGGCGGGGCTGGAGATGCCGGCTCTCGCGTCGGCACCCAGGCTGATCCGGGAGTCGCTGATCTTTCCGTACCTCGGCGGTCTCGAGTTCGTTCGGGCCCGCTACCGGGCGGCGGCCGGTAGCCGGGTGGCTCCGCTGGGAAACGGAATGCCCGTATCGACCGAGCAGGTTCTGCACCCCGAGCGCGCGTTCGGGGAGCCGCGCGATGAGCCGGTCGGGATCGAATTCGCCTCGGCTCCCCCGGCGGGCTGGAACATCGTTCACTCCGACGGCCTCGGGGAGTTCGAGACCCGGATCTGGCTGCAGGAGCATCTCGGTGACAGGGATCGGGCCGCGAGCGGGGCGGCCGGTTGGGACGGTGACTCGTATCGGCTGCTCGACGGTCCGCAGGGAGAGGTCCTCGTCTGGATCTCGGCCTGGGATTCGGAAACGGACGCGGCCGAGTTCGAGCGCGCCGCCGGGGAAGCGCAGGAGGCCCGCTACGCGGGGGGCTCCGATCGCGTGACGGACGTCGTGCGGTCGCTGCGATCCGGGGTACCGCTCGTGGTCCTCGTGGATCGACCCTCGGGGCTCGACGCGGCGACTGTCGAACCGTTGCTCGCGTTCAGCGTGTCAGCCGTTCAATGAGTGAAGCCGGTCGGGTTCGGATCGTCGTTCCGCCGGTGCCGGGCGACGCGTACGACGTAATCGTCGAGCGCGGAGGCCTGGCCCGACTCGGCTCACTGTGCGCCGAGGCGGCGCCCGCCCACGCGTACGCGCTGATCTCCGACAGCCGTGTCGCGGAACTGTACGGTCGTGCGGCCCTGGATTCGCTCGGCGAGACGGGGCAGCGGACTGAACTGTTCGTATTTCCCGCCGGCGAGTGGAACAAGTCCCGGCAGGCGTGGGCGGAACTGTCCGACGCTCTCCTCTCCGCCGGGTTCGGCCGCGACACGGTCGTGGTGGGCCTGGGCGGCGGCGTGACCGGTGACCTGGCCGGTTTCGTTGCCGCGACGTTCATGCGGGGCGTACCCGTCGTGCAGGTTCCCACGACGGTCCTGGCGATGGTGGACAGTGCGGTAGGCGGGAAGACAGGCGTGGACGCGCACGATGCGAAGAACGCGATCGGATCGTTCCACCACCCGGCGCTGGTGCTCGCGGATCCGGACCTGCTGGTCACGCTCGCTCCGTTTCAGCGTACCGCCGGATTGGCCGAGTCGGTGAAGATGGCCGCGATGCGGGACGCCGGGCTGTTCGAATGGATTGCCTCGTCCGCGCCGGAGCTGAGGGACGGGGACCCGGATGCGATCACTCGGCTGATCGCGCAGAGTGTCGGACTGAAGGCGGCGGTCGTGGAGGCGGACCCGAAGGAGAACGGAGAACGTGCGATCCTGAATTTCGGCCACACGGCCGGACACGCACTGGAGACGCTGTCGGGGTTCTCGCTGCTGCATGGTGAAGCCGTGGCTCAGGGCATGCGACTGGAAGCGAGGCTCGGCGAGCGCGTCGGCCTGACCGAAGGCGGGACGGCGGACCGCCTGGATGTCGTTCTCGCGGCCTGCGGGCTGCCGCTGGAGCTCGATCCGGACCTCACGAGCCGGGGAATTCTGGACGCCGCGGGCTCCGACAAGAAGGCCCGTGAAGGGGCCCTGCGCTGGTCGATTCCGGCCAGGATCGGGGAAGCGGCCCGTACTGAAAGCGGGGCCTGGACACACTCGATCCAGGCTTCCAGGTGCGAGTCCGAGCTCGGCGCGGCTTTACGAACCGCCTCCGAAGTGCCAGATTCTTTGGCGTGATGGACGACCGAAACCGACGCCAGGGTCAGCGCCCTTCCTCTCCGGGAGGGCGCATCTGTTCGTGACACCCGAACTTCCGGGCATCGCCGCTGCATTCATGGAGCAGCGGGAGCGCCGCCCGTCCGAGATCTTCCTCCGCTTCCGCGACCTGGAATGGACATGGGCCGAGACCGCGGCCCAGGCGCATTCGTTCGCCTGTTCGCTGCAGGAGCTCGGCGTCGAGCGGGGTGACCGGATCGGCCTGAACATGCCGAACTGGCCGGAGTTCGTTCTTTCGGTGCTCGCGGCCTCCGAGCTGGGGGCCACCATCGTTCCGCTGAATCCCGCATATGCGCCGCGCGAGCTGCAATTCGTGCTGCGCAATACGGAGTGCACTGTCGTCGTAACGGCCGAGCGGTACGGCGGGGTCGACTGTCTGGAGTTGTTCGAGGGTCTGTTCTCTGAATTGCCGGGACTTCAGTACCTGGTAACGGTCGGCGAGGAGGACCTGTGGTACGACGACCGGATCTTCCAGTTCGAAGACCTGGTCTCGGCGGGGCGGGGGCGCCTGTGCACCCCGGTCCCGGTCGGTGAGGAGGATCCC
>JAENXO010000460.1 GCA_016649455.1 Gemmatimonadota bacterium
CGATCCGCGGCGAGCAGACCGAGCGTCGTCTTGGCGGTCTCGTACGCCTGGTGGTTGAGCGTGTCGCCCTCGGCGAGGGGCAGGGAGGCGAGCGTCTGCACGAACACGCTGTCCTGGCCGGCAGCGCCCTCGACCCGGACATCGAGCCGGGTGACGAGCGTCGGAGGGCCGGGATCGACCGCGTACCGGGCCAGCCATGGCGAGCCCTCGGTGGTCAGCGACGACTGAATCGTGGGTGAGTAGAAGCCGAACGGCTCGAGCGCCGTCGCGATCTGTCCGGGCGCCTTGTCGTGCATCCGGTACACGTGGCCCGGTCTCACGTCACGTGAGCGAGACGTCCGGACGATGCCGGTGAGGGCCTCGACGTTGGCCAGGAGTTCTTCGTCGAGACCGATAATTTCGACTTTGAGGTCGACGCTCGCGGATTGCTGGGTCTGCTCCGCAGCGGCTTGCTCGGCTTGCTGCGCGACGGCCTCCGCTGTCAGCTGCGGGCTGGTTAGAGCGAGCAGGGCTGCAAGCGTGAGCACGGCGAGCCTGGACGCAGCACTGATGTCCCGGCGCGCGGCCCGTGGGCCGAGTGCGCTGGGGGATCCGGATGCCGGGTTCACCTCGCGTAGCAGCATGAGGGGAATCGAGCGGTACGGACGACCAATGGAAAGGGGCGCGACCCCGGGTCGGTTCCGTGGCCGGGGCCGACGTTCCAGAACACGGTCCCGGCTCTCCCTCCACCGGATCTTCACCGGCGACCCGGAGTACCCTCGGGCGAGATCGCAGCCCATCGGTTCCTGAATCTCTAGAGCTACAAGTGTCCGAACCACAATCCACCGCCGCCGGGAACCGGATCCTGGTCCTGTTCGCCCATCCGGCGCTCGAGAAATCGCGGCTGAATCACGTCCTGGTGCGGGGCATCCGCGACCTGCCGGGCGTCACCGTGCACGACCTGTACGAGGAGTACCCTGAGCAAGATATCGACGTGATGCGCGAGCAGGCGCTGCTGCTCGCGCATGACGTGATCGTGTTTCAGCACCCGTTCTTCTGGTACAGCACTCCGGCGATCCTCAAGGAATGGCAGGACCTGGTGCTCCAGCACGGCTGGGCCTACGGCAGCGGCGGGACGGCTCTGCACGGGAAGACGATGCTGAACGCGATTACGACCGGGGGACGCGAGGTCGCCTATTCCCGTGAGGGGCACAACCGCTTCACGATCCGCGAGCTGCTCGCGCCGATCGAGCAGACGGCCCGACTGTGCGGAATGGAGTACCTGGCTCCGTTCGTGGTGCACGGAACGCTCGGCATGAGCCCGGGGGAGGCCGCTCGGCACGCGGCGGACTGGCGCCGCACGGTCGAGGCGCTGCGTGATGGCAGGGTAGACCTCGAACGCGCCGCAGCGGTCTCGCGACTGAACGCGGACCTCGACGCCGTCGTGCAGGACTGAGGGAGGCGAAATGCACGCCGAAGGGTTCTTCGCGCAGGCGTTCGTCTACCTCGCCGCCGCGGTGATCGCGGTTCCGATCGCCAGGCGGCTGGGTCTTGGATCCGTGCTCGGATACCTGATCGCCGGGATGGTCATCGGACCGTTCGCGTTCGGGCTGATCGGGGAAGAAGGACAGGACGTGATGCACTTCGCCGAGTTCGGCGTGGTGATGATGCTGTTCCTCATCGGGCTGGAGCTTCGTCCGGCCCTGCTGTGGCAGATGCGCAAGCCGATCCTCGGTCTCGGCGGTCTCCAGGTCGGGGTGACGACGCTTCTTCTCGCGGGAATCGGGATCGTTGCGGGGCTCGCCTGGCAGACGGCGCTCGCCGTGGGGATGACGCTCGCGCTCTCCTCGACCGCGATCGTACTCCAGACGCTCAACGAGAAGAACCTGATGGGCACGGACGGCGGCCAGGGCGCGTTCGCGGTGCTGCTGTTCCAGGATATCTCGGTGATCCCCATGCTGGCCCTGATGCCGCTCCTGGCGCTCGGCGGCGCAACGGGCGGCGGGGCCGGAGCCGGCCACGACGCGGGGGAGGCAGGATATGCCGAGGCCGCGGGCTCGCACTCGACGAGCTGGGTCGAGGGACTCCCGGCGTGGGAGCAGACCCTGATCGTGCTGCTGGCCGTCGCCGCGATCATCGTCGCGGGTCGCTATCTGCTCCGTCCCGTGTTCCGGGTCATCGCGGGCACCCGGCTGCGAGAGCTGTTCACGGCCACTGCGCTGCTGCTGATCATCGGAATCGCACTGTTGATGAGCCGGGTCGGCCTGAGTCCCGCGCTCGGGACCTTCCTGGCCGGAGTGGTGCTGGCCAACAGCGAGTACCGTCACGAGCTGGAAAGCGAGATCGATCCGTTCAAGGGTCTGCTGCTCGCGGTGTTCTTCATCTCGGTGGGCGCATCGATCGACTTCGACCTCATCGCGAACTCGCCCCTGCTGATTCTCGGTCTCGTGGCCGGCCTGATGGCGATCAAGTTCGTGGTGCTGCTGATTCTCGGCCGCGCGTTCGGCATGGGGCTCGACCAGAACTTCCTGTTCGCCTTCTCGCTCGCGCAGGGCGGTGAATTCGCCTTCGTGCTGTTCTCCTTCGC
>JAENXO010000419.1 GCA_016649455.1 Gemmatimonadota bacterium
GAGTCGCGGGTCGATGTACGATGAGGGAGTGAAGCCGACGGCCAGTCGGGTGAGTGCGCTGGATTCGCGTTCCAGGTCCATCGTGCCCACGACGGCCGGCTCCGACGGATCACGCGGCCGGACCTCCAGCCGGTACAGGCGTTTCCACTGGCCGAGGACTTCCATCGCCAGCGAATCGACGAGCCGGAATTCGTAGCGCTGCAGGGCGTCAGGTGCGAGCGGGTGTGGGGCGTGCCGGATCTCGTCTCCCTCCCCGACCTGAATTCGATCGCCGTAGTTGTCCACTACGAGCGTAAGGTGGTCCACGTGGTAGTGGAGCCGTGTCGGAAGCCACTCCGTCACGCGGAGCCCGACGATTTCCTGCATCGAGCCGAGGCCCCGTCTCCAGCGGAAGTCGAGCGCGACCTGGTCAGCCCGGACCGCCTGCTGTCCCTGGCCGCCTCCGAAGTCCGCAATGAAGTGAACGTGTCCCTCGGCGTACAGGTCGAACCCCTGCAGCGTACTGTCTCCCCAGGTGTGGCGGCGGGCGTCGATGGCGGCCTCGACGAGTTCGAGCGTGCGGGCGTCATTCCAGTTCGAGGGTCCGTCCGCCTCCTGCCCGGCGAGCGAGGCGGGCAGGCAGACCAGCAGGATCGGCAGGAGCTTCCAGCCGGATCGAAATGCGCGCGACGTGATGCACCGCGCGCCGCGGTGTGCAGTGAGATGGATCACGAAAAGGAGTACCGGCCAACCGGGCGAGGGTTTCGCTGGCGTTCGAGACTCAGCCCTGGTCGAACAGGTCCTCTTGCGGTTCGTCGTCCTCGGACGGCTCCCGGTCGGCGAGGCCTCGCAGCCGCCGAATCCAGAAATCCGCGTCAAGGCCACCCTCCCGCTTCAACAGACGTCGGAGGACGGGGGGCATGTCGGCCAGCTCCTCGAGCAGGCTCTCGATCGCCAGGCGCATCTCCGATGCGTGTGCCGCATCGTCCGGCATGCTGGACATCTCGCCGAGGATCGTATGCTCGGAGCGTGAAGCCAGGATGGGCTCCTCGCGGGTGGCGACGAACACTTCGGTTCGTCGCCCGGGACCCCGGCCCTCCTCTATCGGGAGCAGACCGACGATCTCGTCCGAACGCCAGAATTTCCCGTAGCCCAGATAGATCATTCGGCCCGGAAGGATGTTCACGGCCCCTCCTGTGGACAGCGGTTCATGCGCGTCGTGGTGAAACTGCCCGGCGTACGGAGCGTGTGCAAGCGGGGCCGCATGGACTGGCGCCGGGCCCCCCGTCGAGGCAGGGTATTTGCACTGCTGCGATCAGTCCTCTTCCTCATCGGGAAGGGCTTCAGAACGCAGACCAACAAACGGAGCAACGCACCGTGGCCAAGATTCGGAAGGAAGTGGCGCTCCAGTATCATGCCGAGGGCCGACCTGGGAAGGTGGAGGTCATCCCCACGAAGCCGTGCGCCACCCAGAGAGACCTGTCGCTCGCGTACACGCCTGGCGTGGCGGAGCCGTGCCGGGAGATTCACAAAGACGTCGAAAACGTCTACAAATACACGGCGCGAGGAAACCTCGTGGCCGTCGTTTCGAACGGCACCGCGATTCTCGGCCTCGGCAATCTCGGACCGGAGGCGTCGAAGCCGGTGATGGAAGGCAAGGGCGTGCTGTTCAAGCGTTTTGCGGACATCGACGTGTTCGATCTGGAGATCAACGCCCCCACTCCTGCGGACGTGATTCGGTTCTGTGAGATGCTCGAGCCGACCGTCGGCGGGATCAACCTCGAGGACATCCACGCCCCGGACTGTTTCGAGATCGAGCAGACCCTCAAGGAGCGGCTGGACATCCCCGTGTTCCACGATGACCAGCACGGGACGGCGATCATCTCTGGCGCCGCCCTGATCAATGCGCTGGAGCTGGTGGACAAGAAGATCGATGAAGTCCGGGTAGTATTCTCGGGCGCGGGGGCAGCGGCCATCGCGACCGCGTGGCACTACGAGCGGCTCGGGGCGAAGCGGGAGAACCTGTGGTTCGTCGATTCGAAGGGAGTGATCAACACGAAGCGGGACAACCTGACCCCGCAGAAGGCCCGCTACGCGGTCGAAACCGATGCGGAGACGCTCGCCGACGCATGTGTCGGAGCCGACGTGTTCGTCGGATTGTCGATCGGCGGTCTGATGAAACCGGAGATGGTCAAGTCGATGGCCAGGGACCCGATTGTGTTCGCGATGGCGAACCCCGATCCCGAGATCCTGCCCGAGGACGCTCTCGCCGTGCGCGACGATGTGATCATGGCCACCGGGCGCTCGGACTATCCGAACCAGGTCAACAACGTGCTCGGGTTCCCGTTCATCTTCCGCGGAGCCCTCGATGTCCGGGCGAGTGAGATCAACGACGCGATGTTCATCGCCGCCACGAAGGCGCTCGCCGATCTGGCGAAGGAAGATGTGCCGGAATCGGTGTCGGCCGCCTACGAAGGGCGCCAGCTGCATTTCGGTCGGGAGTACCTGATCCCGACTCCGTTCGACCCGCGCGTTCTGATCTCGGAGGCATCGGCGATCGCGCAGGCTGCGATGGACACCGGCGTGGCCAGGAAGCCGGTCGATATCGAGGAGTACAAGCGCCAGCTGGAAGCGCGGCTGGGGCCGGCGCGCGAGCTGATGCGGGCGATCATGGAAAAGGCCAAGCGGACGCCGAAGCGAATCGTGCTGCCTGAGGGCGAGCAAGCCGTCGTGGTGCGCGCCTCTCACGCGATCGTCGAGGAACAGCTCGGGACGCCGATTCTACTCGGGAACCCGGACCGAATCCGGCAGATCGCGGCGGACGTGGAAGTCGACCTGGAGGGCGTGGAGATTCTCGATCCGACCGCCTCCGATAAATTCGACGGCTACGTGCAGGCATTCGTGAA
>JAENXO010000645.1 GCA_016649455.1 Gemmatimonadota bacterium
CGATGGTGGCGTGTCCGGCGTGAGAGCGATGGACCGTGAAGCCGGCGCCGAGATTACGATCCGATCCGCGACAGTCCTGAACGCGGCAGGTCCGTGGGCTACCGGACTGTGGGACCAGGGGACACGTCTCCGACATCCGATCAGCTTCGCTCGCGGCGTGCATCTCGTCGCCGACGTGCCTCCCCCGCCGGCGGCACTCGGTCTGGATTGGCAGGAAGACTCGAGCTCCGGCCGCTTGCACCGAGGGCGACGAATGTTCGCTCTTCCCTGGGAAGGTCGCACGCTGGTGGGGGCCAGCTGGACTCCGATCACCGGTTCCCCGGAAGCGGTCGTGGAGCCGACCCTCGACGAGGTACAGTCCTTCACGACCAGTCTCGATGTTCGCTGGCCTGAGCTCGGACTCGCGCCGGACCGAATTCGGTTCGCCACTGCCGGTCTGTATCCCGTATTCGGGAGCGACGTAACGAACGCGGGGAATTACGCGGCATCCCGACGGCCGCTGGTCATCGATCATGGAAAGGAAGGCGGTCCAGCCGGTCTGGTGACCGCCGTCAGCGCCAAGCTGACCACGGCGCGCGCCCTGGCCGAGACGCTCGTCGACAAATTAGCGCGCCAGCAGCGGGCTCGCGGAGTGCGTTCGGGCCTGTGCGGCACTGCGGCCGCGGGCCCGCTTCCTGCCGCCCGCCCGGTGATGATCCCCGGTGCGGAGGATCCGGCATTCGGATCAGGTGTCGCGTCCCGAATCGGCGAGGCGGCGGCAAGGGAAGAAATGGCCCTGTCGCTGGAAGATATCGTCCTGCGGCGCTCGTCGGCGGGCCTGCGGGGAGTAGCGGCACGGGACGTGCTCGACGGCGTCGCCCGAGGAGCCGGACTGGCGCTCGGCTGGAGTTCTGATCGAATCCAGCAGGAAGTCGCAGACACCGAAGCGCTGTATCGCCGTATGGGCGTGTTCGCGGAGGGAGGAAGAGCTTGAAGGTCCTGGTCACCGGAGGGACGGGCTTCACCGGAAGCCATCTCGTGCGCAGGCTGGCCCTGAACGGGGACGACGTAGTCTGCCTGGACAACCAGCCCGGTCTGTTCGCGGACGAGCTCAGCGAGCTGGGAGTCGATATCCGCATCGGTTCGATCACGGATCGTGATCTGGTGCGCGAATGCACGAAGGGAACGGAGGTGGTTCATCACCTCGCCGCGGCGTTCCGGAAGATCAACCTGCCCCAGAGCGTCTACAGAGACGTGAACGTCGAGGGAACGCGGATCGTGCTGGAGTCCGCACTCGACTGCGGGACCCGGCGGGTAGTGTATTGCAGCACCCAGGGCGTGCACGGCCACGTCGAACATCCGCCGGGTGACGAGGACTCGCCGATCGCTCCGGCGGACTACTATCAGCAGACCAAGTACGAGGGCGAGCTCGTCTGCCATGAGGTGGCGGACCAGGGTGTCGAGATCAGTATCGTCCGACCGACGGCGATCTACGGCCCTGGAGACGCTGGACGATTCCTGATCCTGTTCCGGCTGGCCAGCAAGGGCCGCTTTCTGATGTTCGGGGACGGCGAGACGACGTACC
>JAENXO010000656.1 GCA_016649455.1 Gemmatimonadota bacterium
AAGATGGGCGGCAGCCTCGCGATGTGGTTCGGCTACGCGATCATCGTAGGCATCTTCTCCGCCTACGTCGCCGGTCGCGCGCTCGCACCCGGCGCTCACTACCTGTCGGTGTTTCGATTCGCCGGCGTTGTGGCGTTTGCCGGCTACGGCCTCGCGCTGCTGCAGAATTCGATCTGGTACAAGTGGAAGTGGAGCGCGACGCTGGCTTCGGTGGGTGACGCACTGATCTACGCCCTGGTAACGGCGGGCACTTTCGGCTGGCTGTGGCCCGGCTGAGGATCAACTTCCCGGAATCGGCGCCCCGGGCGGCAGGGTCCGCACGACGAGTCCCTCGAGATTGATCAGCGGGAGAATCTCATCCCTGAACCGTGGGTGCTCGTGGAGTGGCGAGCCCTGCGGTTCGGGATCCCACGCTGGCCCGAGTCCACCGTACGGCAAGAACTGGATCGCAGCCTTCATCACCTCAATCGAATGATCCGGCAGTCCGAGGCGAATCCACACGGAAGGCCAGACCGTATACTGCCTGGTGCTCTCGATCGGGCCGACGTAGTCGAGCAGGGCCGCAGGATCACCTGATTCGAGAGCTTCGCCCGACAGACGAAACGCTGTCGAATCCCACAGCACGTGCCCGAACCTGTCGAGTGCCTCCCGGTATCTCCCCTGAAGCAACTCGCTCTGGGCCAGGCTATTGGGAACGAAATGCACGCGACTTTCCGGATCCTTCTGCATCGCCTCTTCGTAAATCGCTGTCGCCTCGTCCAACCTCCCGTTCAACCACAGAGACCAGCCCATTACGTTGAGGCGGATCGGTGATCGATCGAGGGACAGGGCCCGGGCCGCCTCGACCAACGCGTCCGCCGGCCGGCCCGAATAGAACAGCATCTCGGCGTACTGCTGGTGCGCTTCCACGTTGTCCACGTCCAGCTCTATCGCGCGGACATATTCCCGTTCCGCCCTTCCCCACTCCCAGCGGTCCCGGTACACGTTGGCGAGTGCCACCCGGGCTGACGCGTTCCGCGGATCCAATTCGAGGGCATGCCGTGCCGCCTCCTCGGCGCTCTCCAGGGATCGTCTCCACACCGCCGAGTCCGCCGAGGCACCGTTGCCGCCGGCGTAAAACGGGTACAGGGCCCTGCTCTCGGCCAGGCCGGCCCACGCCGGAGCCCAGTTCGAATCGCGGGCCACCGCCGCCTCGAACAGCTCGGTCGCCTGCGTGATCCCTTCGAGCCCCCTGCTCCGCATCTGGGCCCTGCCCGCCAGATAAAGGTCGTATGCGTCGAGATCACCGGTCGGGGTGACCAGTGCCTCTCCTTCGTCGAGGCCGAGCGGCAGCCGTAGCTCCTCAGCGATCGCCCGGGCGATCTCGGACTGGATCTCGAACACGTTCTCGAGGCGGCGATCGTATGTGTCCGACCACAAGTGCGTGTTCGCTTCCGCGTCGATCAACTGGGCGGTGATTCTGAGATCGTCGCCCGCCTTCCGGACACTCCCTTCCAGCAGGTAGTCGACGTTCAGC
>JAENXO010000556.1 GCA_016649455.1 Gemmatimonadota bacterium
CATCGAGCACGTGCTCTGGGAGCAGCTCACGTGGTTCGACACGTATCTGAAGGGCGACGCGCAGTGATGTAGAGGGTGGGACGGCCGGGCCCGGTTGATTCACGCGCCGATCAACGAGTCGCATCAGTTGGGAGGTACAGGTGTGCCGGCACGATCATCCGACAGACCTCGAGGGCGTCACTCTCGACCGGTCAGGAGGATCAAGTCGTTTGCCGCGAGTAGAAGTCCCTTGAGACGACTCGTGCTGGTGGCGGCGGCTCTTGCGGCGGCCACGATTCCATCGGGCGGCCTTTTCGGTCAGGAGCCTCTTCCGTTCCAGGACGCGAACCGCCCGGTGGCGGAGCGTGTGCAGGACCTGCTGTCGCGCATGACCCTCCGGGAGAAGTTCTGGCAGCTCTACATGTCGCCCGGGAGCGTGGACGATCCGTCCCACGACTACTCCTCGGGCGCCTTCGGCCTCCAGGTCTCCATGCCACCGGAGGCGCTCGCCGACTCCTCTGCCGGGAGCCTGGCGGCGGCTCACGCCCGGCGGATCAACGAGATCCAGCGCTACTTCACCGAGGAGACCCGGCTCGGCATCCCGATCATCCCCTTCGATGAGGCCCTTCACGGTCTCGTCAGACGCGGTGCGACTTCGTTTCCCCAGGCCATAGGACTCGCAGCGACCTGGGACACGGCCCTCGTGGCCCGGGTGGCGAGCGCCATCGCGACGGAGAGCCGGTCGCGTGGGGTTCGGCAGGTGCTGTCGCCCGTCGTGAACCTGGCCGAGGACGTACGCTGGGGAAGGGTGGAGGAGACGTACGGAGAAGATCCTCATCTGTCCTCCGAGATGGGTCGCGTCTTCATCCATGCCTTCGAGTCGCGCGGGATCATCGCCACACCGAAACATTTCGTGGCCAACGTGGGGCAGGGCGGTCGAGACAGCTATCCGATCGACTTCAGTCTCCGGTTCCTCCAGGAATATCAGCTTCCGCCGTTCCGGGTGGCGGTGCGCGAGGCCGGTGCCCGCTCCGTGATGACGGCGTACAACTCCGTCGATGGGCGCCCGGCCACCCAGAACCCGTGGCTGCTGAACGGACTGCTGAAGCAGGACTGGGGCTTCGAGGGTTTCGTGATCTCGGACGCGGCGGCCACCGGTGGAGCGACCGTCCTGCACCTCACCGAGCCGGACACTCCCGTTGCCGCCCAGCACGCGTGGGAGGCCGGGCTCGACGTCGTATTTCAGATCACATACGCCCAGCACCGCCCCTATTTGCAGGCGGTGGAGGACGGTCTCGTCTCTGACGCCGTGATCGACGCGGCCGTGTCCCGCGTGCTGAAGGCGAAGTTCGACATCGGACTGTTCGAGGATCCGATGACCGACCCGTCTGCCGCGGCGCGCATCGCGAATTCGGAGGAGCACCGGGACCTGGCCCGGGAGGCCGCCCGGGCCTCATTCGTGCTCCTCGAGAATCGCGACCGGACACTGCCGCTCTCGCCCGACGTGTCGTCCGTCGCCGTCATCGGCGTGGATGCGATCGAGGCGCGCCAGGGCGGCTACAGCGTGGTCCCCGTCGCGCCGGTCACGATTCTGGATGGAATCCGGGAACGTGCCGGTTCGACAGCCGTGGTGCGTTTCGCACCGGGGCCCGGCCGGCTGGATGAACGAACTGTGGTCGTGCCGGGGTCACATTTGCGGCCTCAGCGCGACGCCCCCGAGGGTTCGGGCGTGGCGGGGCAGTACTGGACCAACATCGATCTTTCGGGTGACCCGGACCTCGAGAGGACGGATCCGGTCATCGACTTCCTCTGGACGCTCAGTTCCCCGGGCCCGGGCATCGATTCAGACTGGTATGCCGCCCGCTGGACCGGACGTCTGCGGGCACCGGCCACGGGGGTGACTCGCCTGGGCGTGGCGGGGAACGACGGGTACCGGCTGTGGCTCGATGGCGAGCTCATCCTCGACAACTGGCGCAAGCGATCGGCCGGAACGCA
>JAENXO010000501.1 GCA_016649455.1 Gemmatimonadota bacterium
CCGGTCGCCCGGATCCCTCCCCCCCGCACGTTCGAATATTCTTCGAGCGCTGTTCGCTTCACCTGCCCCTGCGCCGTGACGACGAGCACGAATCTGTCGGGCTCGAACTCGGTAACCGGAAGCACGGCCACTACACGGTCACCGGGCTCCAGTTCGAGAAACTCCTGCAACGGTCTGCCACGCGAACTGCGGGTTCCCGGTGGAAGGTCTCGAACCGGGATCGCGTGCACGGAACCGCCCGCCGTGAAGCACAGCAGCTGCGTGTCTCCCCTGGCCACGAAGGCCTGTGTAACGAAGTCACCCTCGCGCTCCTCCATCGCTCCTGCACCGGCGACGCCGTCTCCTGATCCGCGCACCGACTGCGACTTCACGTAGCCGCGTCGGCTGAGCATGACCAGCGACGATTCTCCGCCGTTGCCGGACGGCAGCGGGAACGGCTCCTGCTCGTCGAGGATTTCGGTTCGCCGGACGTCGCCGTATCGAGCGGAGAGTTCGCTCAGTTCCTGTCTCAAGAGAGTTCGCCGAACGTCATCCCGCTCGACGAGGTGCCGCAATTCCTCGATTCGAACGGCGAGTTGCTCCAGTTCGTCCTTCAGTTTGCGTCGCTCGAGCTGGGTGAGTCTCGCGAGACGCATGGCGAGGATCGCTTCGGCCTGACGGTCGGACAGCCCGAGCTCGACGCGCAGGCGATCGGCCGCCGACTTCGGCGAGGTGGATGCGCGGATCAGCTCGATGACCCGATCGATATCATCAAGTGCGGTGAGCAGGCCCTCGAGCACATGCGCCCGGTCTTCCGACCGGACAAGTTCGAATTCAGCCCGACGTCGAATCACGTCGAGTCGGTGACCGACGAAACATACCAGCGCACCTTTCAGATCGAGCTGTACGGGACGACCATCCACCAGCGCCAGCATGATGACGCCGAACGTCGTCTTGAGCTGAGTCTTGAGGAACAGAGTCTTGATCAGCTTCTCGACGTTGGCATCCCGCTTGAGCTCGATGACCAGCCGCAGTCCGTCGCGATCCGATTCGTCCCGCAGGTCGGTAATGTCGTCCGCCCGCCCGGCGCGCACGATCTTCGTGATCTGTTCGATCACGCGTGACTTGCTGACCTGGTACGGGAGCTCGGTCACGACCAGAGAGCCTTTTCCGTAGCTGCCCTCCTCGAGGTGCATGCGAGCCCTTACCTCGATCAGCCCGCGTCCCGTCCTGTATGCGTCCCCGATCCCCTCCCAGCCCCAGATGTATGCGCCGGTCGGGAAGTCGGGTCCCTCGATCAGCTCGATGAGATCATCTACTTCGCAGTCGGGATTCGCGATCAGGTAATCCGTTGCCCCGACGAGTTCCCGCAGGTTGTGCGGCGGGATCTTGGTGGCCATCCCGACCGCGATTCCGTCGGATCCGTTGAGCAGCAGATTCGGCAGTCGGGCGGGAAGGGAGGTCGGTTCGTCCAGCCGGCCATCGAAGTTCGGGACGAAATCGACGGTCTCCATGTCGATGTCGGCCAGCAATTCCAGCGCAATCGGCGCCAGCTTCGCCTCAGTGTATCGATAGGCTGCCGCGGAATCGCCATCGATCGAGCCGAAGTTGCCCTGTCCGTCGATCAGCGGATATCGCAGAGAGAATTCCTGGACCATGCGGACCAGCGTATCGTACACGGCACTGTCGCCGTGCGGGTGATACTTGCCCAGCACGTCTCCGACGACGGTTGCGCACTTCTTGTGGTCCCGCTCCGGAAGCAGCCCGAGTTCGTACATCGCGTACAGAATGCGCCGATGAACAGGCTTGAGCCCGTCCCGGGCATCCGGCAGCGCGCGCTGGACGATTACGCTCATCGAGTAGTCGATGAACGAGTCGCGGAGTTCCTCTTCGATCAGGCGGGGGACGATTCGTTCTGTGTGAGCGGTCTTCATGGCCCGGGCTGTGCTCTCCGTCAGGGGTTGGAGGATGGGTTTCGGGTCACCTTCGGCAAGGTCGGGGGGAGCAGGAGTGGGCACAAGGGCGTAATGGCCCTAACCGTTGTCCGGGAAACAGAATCAGCCGACAAGCAGCCTGATTGTCTCCCGCTGCGGTTCGCTGAGCTGTTGCGGAGCCAGCAGAACCACAGCGCGCGTTGCCTGCTCATCCGGAATGTGAACCAGGAGCATGCCCGGTTCCGGCTCGCCGGATGCCGGCGATGCCCGGCCCGTGACATCTATCCCCACGGCTCTTCCATGTGCGAGCCGGTCGCTGAGCCAGCGAGCGTACTCGATCCAGGCTAC
>JAENXO010000436.1 GCA_016649455.1 Gemmatimonadota bacterium
GGAGCGCGTCCCCGGGGCGGAGGGATTGTCACCCCACGCCTTGCGACACAGCTTCGCGACGCACCTGCTCGATGAGGGTGCCGACCTGATGGCGGTTCGCGACCTGCTCGGGCACGCGAGCCTCTCGACCACTCGCGTGTACACACACACTTCGAAGGAGCGTCTGCTGGAGGCGTACCGGAGGGCACACCCGAGAGCGGACTGACAGTTAGATAGAGGAGGATGCTGATGCGCGGGACGACGATTCTCTGCGTGCGGCGAGACGGGCGAACCGCGCTGGGAGGAGATGGCCAGGTCACGATGCAGGATGTGGTGGTCAAGGCCCGGGCGCAGAAGGTGCGCCGGATGAAGGGCGGAGCGATCGTGGCAGGTTTCGCGGGTGGAGTGGCCGACGCCTTGACCCTGTTCGAAAAGTTCGAGGCCCAACTCGAACGGCACCCCGGGAACCTCTCCCGCGCGGCCGTCGAACTGGCGAAGGACTGGCGCAGCGATCGCTATCTACGGCGATTGGAGGCCCTCCTCGTCGTCGCGGATCGCGATACGACGCTGCTCGTGTCGGGCAACGGTGAGGTAATCGAGCCGGACGACGGCATCCTCGCGGTGGGCTCGGGCGGGGCGTACGCTCTCGCCGCGGCCAGGGCACTGGTCGCCCATTCGGAGCTCGAGGCGCCGGATATCGTCCGGGTCGCGCTGGAAACGGCGGCCGACATCTGCGTGTACACGAACCGGAACCTGACAGTGCTCGAAGTGGGTGAGGGCAGGGAGGAAGATCGATGACCGGGCCGAATGATACCGGGCCGAATGATACCGGGCCGAAGGCCACGGACTTTGCGGAGCTGACTCCGCGCCAGGTCGTCGCCGAACTGGACCGGTACATCATCGGACAGGACAAGGCCAAGCGTGCGGTAGCGATCGCACTGCGTAATCGCTGGCGCCGGCGGAACGTGGCGGGAGAGCTGAAAGACGAAATCCTCCCGAACAACATCATCATGATCGGGCCGACGGGGGTCGGAAAGACGGAAATCGCCCGACGGTTGGCGCGACTGGCCGGCGCCCCGTTCGTCAAAGTCGAAGCGTCGAAATTCACCGAGGTCGGATACGTCGGCCGGGACGTCGAGTCGATGGTGCGGGACCTGGTGGAATTCGCCGTGAACCTGGTGCGAACCGAGCGCGAGGACGAATGCCGCGAAATCGCGGCCGACAGGGTGGAGGAGCGGCTTCTGGACCTTCTCCTGCCTCCGGTCGCAGGGGGATCTTCAACAGGAGATGCCGAGGCGGACGGACCGAGGACGTTCGTAGTGGGATCCGGCGGCGCCAGGGTGATCGAGGACGACGAGCAGGATGACTCGCCGGAGGCACGTCGTCGCCGGACACGTGAGAAGCTGAGAGGACTGCTGCGGGACGAGCGGCTCGAGGACCGCGATGTTGAGATCGACGTCGCGGAGAGTTCCATGCCCGCGATGGACATGAGCGCATCCGGCATGGAAGGACTCGACTGGAATTTCATGGAGGTTCTGCAGGACATGCTGCCGAAGCGCTCCCGGCGGCGCGCGGTCACGGTCGCGGAAGCACGCAAATACCTGTTGTCTGAAGAGCTGGATCGTCTGGTGGACATGGACGAAGTCGTGGACGACGCTCTCGACCGAGCGGAGACGATGGGTATCATCTTCCTCGACGAGCTCGACAAGGTCGCCACCAAGGGCGCTCCAGGGGGACCTGATGTGTCACGCGAGGGTGTCCAGCGTGACCTGCTGCCGATCGTCGAGGGCTCGACAGTACAGACGAAGTACGGTTACGTGAACACTGATCACATGCTGTTCATCGCGGCTGGTGCGTTTCACCTGAGCCGCCCGTCGGATCTGATCCCCGAGCTGCAGGGACGGTTCCCGATCCGCGTAGAGTTGACGAGCCTGGACGAGAACGACTTCGTCCGGATCCTGCTCGAGCCGAAGAACGCACTCCTGACGCAGTACCAGGCCCTGGTCGCCACGGAGGGGGCGACTCTCGAACTGACCCGGGACGCGATTGAGGAAGTCGCGAAGATCGCCGCGGAAGTAAACAGCCGCGTCGAAAACATCGGTGCCCGGCGTCTGCATACCGTCCTCACGACCCTGCTCGACGACGTGATGTTCGGCCTGCCGGAGGAGGGAGCGGGTGAGACGATCCACATAGATGGAAATGCCGTGCGGGATCGGCTGGCCCACATCGTCGAGGACGACGACCTTCGTCGCTACATTCTGTAGCCGACGTTCAATCGAGCGAGGCACGGCGACTCCGATTGACTCGGGCCGCCGGAATAACGAGAGAATAGACCGATGAGTGAATTGAAGCACACGCCGCTGTACGAAGAGCACGTGGCGCTGCAAGCCAAGCTGGTCCCGTTCGCGGGTTTCGAGATGCCGGTCCAGTACCCGACCGGTATCCGAGCCGAACATGAGTCGGTACGAACGGCGGCCGGGTTGTTCGATGTGTCACACATGGGCGAATTCCTGGTCACCGGACCGGAGGCGCTCGACTTCGTTTCGTATGTGACGACCAATGACCCTGCCCGGCTCCGCGAGGGCCAGGCGCAGTACAGTATGTTCTGCCGGGACGACGGAAGCGCCGTGGACGACCTGATCGTCTACAGGCTCGGAGACCAGCGTCTCCGGCTCGTCGTGAATGGAGCGAATCTCGCGAAGGACTGGGAGCATCTCACGGCGCTCGCCGCGCGGTTCGATGTGCGACTCGAGGA
>JAENXO010000144.1 GCA_016649455.1 Gemmatimonadota bacterium
CCTTCGACTTCTGGCGTCGCAGCATGTTCTTGCCCAACGCGAACATCTGGGACAGCGGGATGTGTGACGGACAGACGTAGGAGCAGGAGCCGCACAGCATGCAGTCCATCAGGTGCGAGTTCTCCATCTCCTCGTACCGACCGGCCTGGGCCAGCGACCCGAGCAGTGACGGGTTGAGGAACACCGGACAGGATTCCAGGCAGCGGCCACAATGGATGCACGGGTGCACGGCCGGCGGACTGGCTTCCGCCTCCGTGAGCACCACGACGCCCGTAGTTCCCTTGATCAACGGCGTATCGAGGTCGGGAGTCGCCGCCCCCATCATCGGTCCGCCGAAGATGATCTGCGACGCGTCGTCGGTCAGTCCGTCACAGAACTCGAGCACGTCCCGCAATTTCGTTCCGACCGGGACCAGGAGATTCGACGGACGCCTGACCCCCGGGCCGGTGACGGTAACGACCCGCTCGATCAGTGGCTGCCCGGTATCGAAGATCTCGGCGATGCAGGCGATCGATCCCACGTTCTGCACCACCACTCCGACATTCATCGGGAGCTTCCCCGAGGGAACCTCTCGGCCGGTGACGACGTCGATCAACATCTTCTCCGCACCCTGCGGGTACTTCACCGTCAGGGGGAGGACCGTGACGTCGAGGTCATCGGGCAATGTGGCGCGCAGCCGCTCGATCGCGTCGGGCTTGTTCTTCTCGACTCCGATGATCGCCTTCTCGACCCCGAGTGCCTTCATCATGATCCGGATCCCGAACTGCACCCGCTCCGGGAACTCGACCATCGTCCGGTGGTCGGTTGTCAGGTACGGCTCGCACTCGGCCCCGTTCACGATCAGCGTGTGGACCGGCATGTCCTTTGGCGGCAGGAGCTTGACATGCGTCGGGAATGCGGCGCCGCCGAGGCCCACGACACCCGCTTTCTGGACCTCCTTCACCACCTGGTCCGGCTCGAGACCTTCCCATTGAGCCACGATCCGGGGGCGGGGAACCTGGGGAGACCACCGGTCGACCTCGATCACGACGCTTTCCGCCATGCTGCCGTCGGGATGAGGCCACAGGGTGACGTCCCGGACAGTTCCGGCGGCCGAGGTGTGGATCGGCACCGAGATGAACCCGTCGGCCTCCCCCACCTTGTCGGCCCGCTCGACGCGGTCTCCCGGTCTGACGAGCGGAATCGCCGGACGTCCCGCGTGCTGACGCATCGGCAGGACGATCTCATCCGGGAACGGCATTCGCCGGATCCTGATCGACTCGGTATATGACTTCCGTTCCGGCGGATGCACTCCGTGCCGGAACGTATCGGAGCGGAACAGATCGCTGAGCATCGTCTCCCCGTCAGCGGTGGCCGTGAGTCACGCGGGCATCAATTGAATGGCGCCGCGCGCTCGATCCACTTCTCCAGGTCCTTTTCCTTCGGATTCAGCGGAGTGCCCGGGTGAATGATCTCCGCGGTGCACTTCTCAGCGGCCTGAACGATCTCCGCGAAGGACCCTGCCTTCGGATCCTTGATGTACGCCTGCTTGGCATCGTTATAGGCGAACATCTTCTTGTTGATGTTGATGCACTCGTCGCACGAGGTGCAGCGCGCGGTCTCGATGTACGGCTCCATGACGAAGTCGTCATCGCTGTCCGCGTCCGCTGCTGCCTCGACGGCTGTGTCGGCCTCGGCCGCTGCATCCACTACATCGGCAACCGGCTGTATGGCTGCCGGCGCCGAGGTCGCAGCGCGTGGGCCCGCTGCTGCCGCGCCGATCACGCCTGCCGCCGCAGCGATCGAGTCTGCGGTCACCGGCTGGAGCCCCGGCTCGCTGCGGGCGCGGCCCAGTAGCTCAGATACGGTCAGCTGGCCGTTTCCGGAGCTCAGGAGCCCCTCGGCCAGGCGCCTCGCCACCAGCGGCGGAACGCTCGTCTTGAGCTCGTTGATCGTCCGCTCGTACTCCGCCCGGATCTCGGCGACCCGCGCATCGAATTCCTCCTCGAGCTCGGCGGCGATCGACTCGCGCACCGACGCCGGAACCTGCAAGCCGGCCAGCTCCTTGAGCTGCGCCCAGAACAGGAGCCGGTCTTCGGCCAGGGCCACGATCTCCAGAGAACTGGCAAGCCGGTTGAGCTTCCTGCCCTCGTTGATCGTCCACACGAACGGCGTCTTTCCGGCCCGCTCGTCTTCGGACATCGCCACGAACTCGTGGAACAGGACCTGGCTGTCATCGTCCCAGTCGTCGCGCCGGATCGGTCTGAAGTGTTTCTTGAATCGACCCTCGGTCGCTGCCCAGTCGGCCGTAGAGACGGGCAACTCGAGAACCTGTTCCTTTTCGTCGTCGTCGAGATACTCCAGCTCGTAGGTCGGCCAGGTATCCTCGATGGACGGGTTACCGGACAGGTCCAGGCAGTCGGCGATCGTCGGGCCCTGGTCCGGATCGTAGATCAGGAACGGGAACGCCCGGCTCTCCAGCGCGAAGCGCGCAGCGTTGGGGGCCATTTCGTCGGCCAGCCCGTGCTCCACCGGGCACGGCGTGTAGATGTTGAACACGGTCGGGCGGGGCGTCTGCAGTCCGCGGAGCACTCCGCCGATCATGTGCGACGCCGACGCCTGTGACGACTGGAGGACGAAGGCGCCGCGGTGCGCGATCGCGATCAGCGACAGCTCCTTGCGGGTCTCCTCCTTGCCGTGCTGGGCCTTTCCGTACGCTGCCATGTCCGACACCTGGCCCGTGAAGCCGCTCGTGCACGCCTGTCCGCCCGTGTTCGAGTAGACCTGGGTGTCGAGTACGATGACCCGGATCGGCTTCCCGGACGCGAGCAGGCGCGACAGGTTCTGAAATCCGATGTCGAGCATCGCGCCGTCACCGCCGATCGCCGTGATCGGCGGGCAGAGATCGAACTCCGCGTCGGTGAACTTCTGCCAGTCCAGCACGGCGAGCTCCGGCTCGTGCGTCGCCGCGTCGTACTCATCTGACGCCAGCATCCGGGCCCGGCGCACGTGACGGAATCCGTCCGCCATCTTCCGCATGTGGCCCTCGAAGATCCCGATTGCCACGGACGGGGCGTCCTGGAACAGGTGGTTGACCCACGGATACGGATAGGCGTTGTACGGGTAGGTCGAGGCCCAGACCGATGAACAGCCCGTGCTGTTGCTGATCCCGAGGTTCGCCCGTCCCCTGCCTCCCGGGCCTTCGACGTAGCGCCACCGGAGGTCTTCCACCGCCTTCTTCGCCGACACCAGGCGCGACAGCTCGTCGTGCTTCGCCTCGTCGACCGGGACCGCCGTCTCACCCTCGGCCACCGCCACCAGGTCGAGATCGGCGTCGGCCGACAGGAGGTCGCGAGCCTTGCGGTCGAGCGCGCCGATCAGCTCGTCGAGCTCGACGACGAATTTCTCCACGCGCGGCTTCATGAGCGACTCGACGGCCGACACTATGAGGTGCACCGCGGTCTTTTCGCCGCACCCCATGCAGGCTCCGTCGCCGCCCGCCATCGTCCGGTAGTTCTCCTTCTTGAGCAGCAGGGACGGGAGCACCCCGATCCCTTCCTCGATGCTCCGGATGTTGATGAACCGGTCGGCGGTGTCGGGCAGGTTCTCCCACATGACCCAGTTGCGGCGCAGCTGGTCGAGCAGGTCGTCCGTCTGGTGCGCCGTGACCAGGGCCCCGTCGGCGCACACGTCCACGCAGATGTTGCAGCCCTTGCAGGCCTCGGGGTTCACGGTGATCGACAACAGACCTCCGGCGCCCTTCTCCTTGCCTTCCTGTACGTCGAAGAACGGGACGGTCTTGGCGAGCGGGAAGTCGGCCAGCACCGAGTACACGGCCGAGAATTCCTCGTCCAGCGCCTTCTTGCGCTCGGCATCCCACGGCAGCTTCTCGGCCATGTTCCTGTACGCGGTGGAGACCGTCTCACCGAACGTGGTAAACGGGACCGCCTTCAGGACCTTTCGCGTCTCGCGGGCGAGATTGCCAGACACCGACTGAATCCGATCCAGTGACGCCCCGTTCTGGGCCGTACGGATCGCCGCGGTGATCACGTCCTCCACCGAGTTCACCACGCCAGGGATCGCGGCATCTGGACACTGCGTCCAGCACTGCGCGCAGCCCGTGCACTTCGAGGCAATGAACTCGGGAACCTCGAACCGGATGTCCGACATGTCCCGTACGGTGCTCGTGGCGGCCGGGATCGCGCTGATCGCGGCGAACGGATCGGCGATCACGTCCTGGTCGATGCCGCACAGCGAGCACACCTGCTCCCAGAACCGGCCCTGGTTCCCGATCCCGGGCAGCTGGTTCGGGTTGTCCAGCAGGGTCGGGATCGTGCCGACCGCTGCCTCGGCCATCACTTCGCTGCCGACGATCGCTTCCTCCGGGACCTCGACCTCGAACATTTCGTCGAACCCGCGACGGATCACCCGGACGTTGTCTTCCACGACCCGTTCGCCGAGGTGTCCGAATTTCTTTTCGATCTGGGCCCGGATTCCTTCGAACAGCGCTTCTTCGTCGAGTCCCTCGCGTTCCATCACCGGTGACACCCGGAAGAATGCGCCGAGGAACGCCGTGCCCTGCATCCGGTAGCGGAGCTCCGCATCGGACGCCTCTTCGGACGCGATCTTGAACGCGTCCAGCGCAAACACGCGGATGTCGTTTTCCCGGATCATCTGGCGTGCGGCCGGCGGGAAGGACGCCCACAGTTCCTCCGCGCTCCGCTCGCTCTGGATGACGAACACGCCACCCGGCTCCATTCCCGCGAGCGGGCTCGAGTTCCGGAACACGTTCGGGTCGGGAGACAGCACGATGTCGACGTTCTTCAGCTCGCCATTCAGCCGAACCGGCTCGGGAGACAGGATCCCGTAGAACGTCGTGGGCTGTCCCTTCTTCTCAGAGCCGTACTTCGGATTGGCCTTGACGTGGTAGCCGGCCAGCTCGTGCGATGTGAGCACAATGTTCTTGCCCATCGTGATCGCGCCCCAGCCCCCGACGGAATGGATGCGGATCGCGATGGAGTTCTTCGGGAGCAAGTTGATGTTCTGCTCCGGTACGACTGACTTGCCGGCAAGGTCCGGGTAGGCGTCGAGCAGCTTCTCCTGCCAGATCTCGAGCTTCGGCAGGTGCGTTCCCTCGCGCACGAAGTCGATGCCCAGGTAGTAGAACCGGCGTCCTTCTCCGTCCGGCATCATATTCTGGATCGACAGCACGAGATCCGCCGGCTGAAGATCCCGGCTTCCGAAGCCGAATCCCGCCGAATAGAACTCGGGCACCTCGTCCGCGCGGATCGACGGAATACCCGGGTGCGGGACGCGCCCGCTGCTGGCCCGGCCGTTCTCGACGGCCTTCGCCATCGCCGCCCGGATTTCCTTGAGCAGCGGATTGTCCACGGCGAGGGGCTGATCGGTGCGTTCGAGCACGGTCACGCCCCTCTTGCCGCGCAGCAGCTCCGCGATCCGATCCGTGGGGAAGGGGCGGAACATCGTAAGGTCCAGCACCCCGACCTTGAGTCCCCGCTCGTCGCGCAGATAGTCGGCGACTGCCTCGGCGTTTGACACGACCGAGCCCTGTCCGGCGAGCACCCATTCGGCGTCGTCCATCCGGTAACCGGTCGCCCGCTCGTACTTCCGGCCCGTGAGTTCCTCGAACTCCCGCATCGCCTGGTCCGTCAGGGCTTCGATATGATCGAAGTAGAACGGGCGCTGCGCGGCCACGCCCTGCATGTAGCTGTCCTGGTTCTGCACGGAGCCCAGCAGGGCCGGATAGTCGAGATTGAACATCTCGGGAATCCGCCGCCGGGTTTCGCCGAACGTCAGGACCTGGGCCGGAGTCGGCGAGTCGATGATGTCCGCCGGGTCACCGAGATACTCCCGGATCATCTCCCGCTCCGGCAGGCGCAGCGTTTCGATCACGTGGCTGGTCAGGAAGCCGTCCTGCGCCACGAGGCCCGGATTCAGCGCGAGCTCGGCGATCCGGTGTGCGATCAGGTTGAGGTCGGCGATTCCCTGCACGTCCTTGGCGAACAGCTGGAAGAACCCCGTGTCATCGACCGCGTGGTAGTCGTCGTGTCCGGCATGCACGTTCAGCGCGTGCTTGGTCATCGCGCGAGCCGCTACGTTGAGCACGTAGGTGAGGCGCTTTCCGACCGCCGCGTACAGCGACTCGTGCATGTACGCGATGCCCTGACCGCTCGAGAAGTTCGTCGCCCGGAGCCCGGTCATGCTCATCCCGGCGGTGACACCGGCCGCCGCGTGCTCGCCCTCCGGCTCGAAGAACAGGAGCGGGCGCCCGTTCACGTTCATCTCCCCGGCGGCGCGCGCCGCGGCCCATCCCTCGCCCATCTGGGTCGATGGCGTGATCGGATAGGCGCCGGCCGCTTCGCTTCCGGCCGTCTCCATGGCGACGACGGCGGCGCTGCCGTCCATCGCCGTCTGGACGCCCGGGTACCGGACTTCGACTGCCGGCGTATCCTGCTTCTTGCGTTTAATCATCACATCAGGCTCCCTGCCGTTTCGGGCTCCAACCGCAGCTCCTGCGCTCCCTCAACCCACCGGATCGCTCCGGTGGGACAGCGAGCAGTCGCGGCGGGCGTGGCCCGATCGATTGCATCATAGTCGACGACGGCGAGGCCGTTCTGCATCGACACGACACCCGGCTCGTCAGCCGCACAGCGCCCGCAGGCGTTGCACGCGACGTCGCAAAGGTCGGTTGAGGCCTCGCCTTCGAGAAGATTCTTGCACTGAACGATCAGCTTGTGATCGAGCGGCATCAGCACGAACAGGTCCAGCGGACACGCGTCGACGC
>JAENXO010000453.1 GCA_016649455.1 Gemmatimonadota bacterium
GACAGACCTACGTCGCCGGAAATCCTCTCATCGAACGGTTTCACAGAGACGTGGAGGATCGTTTCGTGAAACTGTGGGATGACCTTCCCCACCTCAGCCTGGGCGTGGACGAGAGCAGGCTCACGTGGCGGGATCAGGAGGTATACAAGCACCCCCTGGGGCACGACAATCTCGCGTTTCAGTTCTTCAGGGATGGGATCCGGCAACTGGCTTTTCTCCCCGGTGGGGAGGTCGAACTCCAGGAGTTCCTGCAGATCCTGGCCAACATCAGGCCGGGGCGAAGCACTGACCTGCTCGCCACGTTGTGGCACCGGGGCTTCGACTTCATCCGCATGGAGTACGTGGACGTGTCTGAGGAGGAGGCGCTGGAGATTCCTACCAGCGGAGAGGGAGCAGGCGAAGACGAATCGCTGAATGATCTGTCGGAGATCCAGGATGTCCTGTCTGGTGGCGCGTTTCCCGAGGCAGAGGAAGCCGAGTTCGCCGACCTGGTGCTGGGCGAGGCGGGCGAGGCCTACCTGCGGCGGGAGATGGAGGCGGAATTCAGCCGTCCTCTGCTTCGAGACGTGACGCTCGCCCTGCTCGATCAGTTCGAGATGCGGGACCAGGAACGTCGCCGACAGGTCGTGGACATCGTGCGTGCGCTGCTTCCAAGGCTGCTGGACCGGCGGGACTTCTCCACCGTGGCACTCATCGTCACGGAACTGCAGCTGCTGGCGAACAAGACGGGAGAGGTAGATACGCAGGAACTGGTCACCTCTCTGTTGCGCGACATGAGCGAGGCCATGGCCGAGCTGATCAGTGTCGCTGCGGATCGCGAGGCCGGGGGACCGGCGGAAGACGAGCTGACCGCTCTCCTGGGCGCCCTCCAGGCGGAAGCGATCCCGATCCTCGTTCGAGCGGTTCCATCCCTGCAGGGGACGGAGATGCAGGATCACCTGTCGGACGCGCTGGATCGTCTGGTATCCACGCACCCCGATTCCATCCTGGCACTGTTGCGAGCTGAGGATCCGATGCTGGCGGCGGAGGCGGCACGGATCGTCGCACGTCTGCGCATCAAGAATGCGGAACCAGCCCTTACGGAACTGTCGCAGCGCCCGGAGTCTGTCGTCCGACTCGCCGCGCTCGAGGCCCTCGCCAGTCTCGAGTCGGCGACAGGAGTCAGGGCCCTGTTCAAGGCGATGAGCGATCCCGACCGGGAAATTCGGACGGCGGCCACCGACGCGATCGCTCGCATCCGGCCTCCAGGCGCAGCCGAAGAATTGCAGCAACGGCTCCAGGCGGGTGCCGCGCGAGGCTACGATGACATGGAGCAGATGAGCTTTCTCAAGACGTGCGTCGCCGTATGCGGAGACACGATCGTGGGGGATCTGTCTGAAATCCTGAACGGCCGACGGTGGTGGGGCGGCCGTCGCCCTCCCACCTTCAGGGCCAGCGCTGCCCGAGCACTCGGTCTCGTGGGAACCGACGAAGCCCGTCGCGAACTGCAGAAGAGTGCCGGTGACAAGACGGCTTCGGTGAACAGCGCCGTTCGCGCGGCGCTCCGGGACCTCGAGTCTGGAGAGGGGGGCGTCCGATGAACCAGAAGCAATCGATCGCGGGCAGCCCGGCGATCCTCCTGGCGCTCTACAATGCCACGAAGGCGATTCAACTGTACCCGCTCGAGAACGAAGCCGTGCGACGGGCCATCGCCGAGGTGGAGGCGACGGCAGGGAAGGTGTTCGAAAAGGAGGGTGGGATCAGCATCTGGGTCGCCGGGAACTACCTGTTCCTGAACGACCTGCAGGTAAAGCTGGACCTGGCGGACTATGCGATACTGTCGGCGCTGCGGGAGTCGCTGCGGAGGCATGGGATCGGCCGAATCGACATTCAGCCCCGGATTCTGGCCGACGAGTGGGTCGCTTTCCTTACGGCCCTGAGCGCAGAACCGACCCCCGGCCAGCCGCCGCTCGAGGCATTCCGGTCAAGGCTGGAGCAGGCGGAGGTAAGACGACTCCAGGTCGGTCCCCCGTCCCCGCTGTTCGAGGGACACGAGGGGGCGGAGGCGGTCGAGGCTGCCCGGCGGACGTACGCCTATTCCGTGAAGGTAGCCAAGGATATGATGAGCGGCCTGGTGCTTGGGCAGGCGATCGGAGCCAGGCGCGCGCAGCGAGCAGTGCTTCGAGTGGTGGACCAGGTGCTCCAGGACCGGGCCTCGATGCTCGGCATGCTCACGCTGCGGGACTATGACGATCACTCCCTCATTCACGCGGTCAACGTATCGATCCTGAGCGTGGCTCTCGGAGACCACCTGGGGTTTTCCAGGAGCTATCTGTTCGAGCTCGGATTCGCCGCCCTGTTCCATGACATCGGCAAGGTGCTGATTCCGACCAGCGTTCTGAACAAGGAAGGCTGGCTGAATGAAGAGGAGTGGCGGCTGGTAAGCCAGCACCCGGACTTCGGCCTGTTGATGCTGTTCAATGTGGAAGGGTTCGAGGAGCCGCCGTATCGGGCGATGCTGACCGCCTATGAGCACCACATGAAGACCGACCTGTCGGGGTATCCGAGGGTGATCCGGCGGCGACGGCAGGGCCTGTTCGCCCGCATTATCGCGCTCACCGAGTCCTATGACGCAGCAATCTCCCGGTACAGCAA
>JAENXO010000631.1 GCA_016649455.1 Gemmatimonadota bacterium
CGGGTCGCCGGCAACTACGAAGAGCAGCAGAAGTCGTTCCACGAACTGGTGATCTCGCTCGTGCTGGCGCTTGTTTTGGTGTACATGGTGCTGGCCTGCCAGTACGAATCGCTGCGGGACCCCCTCGTCGTCATGGTGTCCGTCCCGGTGGCCGCGACCGGCGTGCTCCTCATCCTGTTCCTGACGAAGACTACGCTTAACCTGCAGTCGTCCATCGGCTGCATCATGCTGGGGGGGATCGTCGTCAACAACGCGATTCTCCTGGTGGACCAGGCCGGCCAGCTGACTAACGGAGGGATGAACGTCCGCGATGCGGTGGCCGAGGCGGGCCGCCGCCGGCTGCGGCCGATCCTGATGACGACGCTTACGACCGTGCTCGCCCTGCTGCCGCTGGCGTTAGGCATCGGCGAGGGGGCGGACGCCCAGGCCCCGCTTGCGCGAGCCGTCGTCGGAGGCCTCACGGGGTCGACGTTGATCACACTGGTGCTGATTCCGGCGGTCTACTCCCTGTTTCATCCCGAACCGAAAGGGGTCCGCACATGATGCCTCTTCGCCCGCCGAGACTTTTTGCGTCCATGCTGGCAGTCCTGCTGGCGATACTTTCCTGCGGGTGCGCCCGGCCGGATCGCTGGGCCGTCTTCCGGGACGTTCCCAAGCCTCCCGTCCCCCGGGAAGACGCCCGTCCGGTGATCGTAACGGAGGAGGTTCGCCCGCGGCTTGCCGAAGAACCGCCGTTCGCGCTGCCGGACGACGGACCGGTGGCTCTGTCGGTCGAACAGGCGTCCATGCTCGTTTTGCGGAACAACCGCGATCTGCAGGTGCGCCAGTTCAACCCGGTCATCGCCGGGACCTTCGAGCAGATCGAACGGGGAGCGTACGACCCCGAGCTCTTTGCGAGACTGGAGTACGGGAAAGAAAAGACGAAGGAGACCGCCGTCTCGACCGGAACGGAGTTCAACGTCGAAGGGAACGAGACTTCCGTCGTTGCCGGCATTCGCCAGGCATTTCCGACCGGTACCGGGGTGGAAGCCACAATCGAGCAGGGCCGCACCATCTCCGACCGCACCCCCGAGCTTCAGACCGCCCGTCTGGGCCTGAGCATCACGCAATCCCTGCTGCGCGGTTTCGGGCCCGCGGTGAACCTGGTCAGCGTGCGACAGGCCGAGCTCGATACCGTCGCCAGCGTCTACGAGCTGCGGGGATTCACCGAGGCGCTGCTGGCCGGTACGGAGATCGCCTATTGGAACTACGTCCTCGCGCGGCTCCAGATCGATATTGTCGAAAGATCGCTGGCCGTGGCGCGCCAGCAGCGGGACGAGATCGAGCTGCGCATCGAGGTCGGCATTCTTCCGGAAATCGAGGCAGCGGCCGCCCGTGCCCAGGTCGCGGGCCAGGAGCAGGCACTGATCGACGCGCGAAGTCTGCTGGAAGAGAACCGGATTCGGCTGCTGCGGCTGATAAGTCCCGGATCCCACGGCCAGCTCGATCTCCGGATCAATGCAACGAGCGAGCCCGCCATCGACCCGGAACCGATCACCGACCTGACCGACCGTCTTCAGCTTGCCGAACAATCCCGTCCCGACCTGAACGAGGCCCGGCTCCGTCTCGAGCAGAGCCGACTGGAAACGA
>JAENXO010000312.1 GCA_016649455.1 Gemmatimonadota bacterium
AGTCGGATTCCAGTTCCTCGCGACGCCCGCCGCGGCCTGTGTCGAGGACGGCCGACTGCTCGGAATCGAGTGTCAGCGCATGGAGCTCGGTCCGCCCGACGACAGCGGACGGCGCAGACCGATGCCGGTGGAGGACGGCCGGTTTTCAATGATCGCCGACTTCGTTCTGACGGCGATCGGCGAGGACTGCGATCTGGCGTTCCTGCCCGACGGCGTCGAGATCACGGGTGGCGTGGCAGCGGTGGACGAGCTGTGCGAGAGCACCACCGCCCGGGTGTTCGTAGGCGGCGACGCGGCGGACCTGCCCCGATCGGTGGCGGACGCGCTCGGTTCCGGCAAGCGGGCGGCGCTGGGCATCGACCAGTGGCTCCGCGAACAGGCCGGAGAGGATCCCGGGCCGCTGGACGTCGCGGCCCTCAGATTCGGCGCTTCCGGCAACGTCAGCATCGCGCGCAAGCGCGGCACGGATCCCCTGCACCGCGCGGCGCCCGTCAACGAGGTGGTGGAGTTCGACGGCATGAACCCGGCGCACTTCAAGCCGGCCGCCCGGAACGAAGACCACTTCCATTCCGCGGGTGACATCTCCGCCTCGTTCGGCGAGGTGAATTTCGGCCTGTCCGACCGTGAGATGAGCGCCGAGGTCGAGCGCTGCATGAACTGCGGCGTGTGTAACCGCTGCGAGCTGTGCCTGATCTTCTGCCCCGACATGGCGATCCATCGACGGGAGGACGGAGAGGGATTCGAAATCGATCTCCGGTATTGCAAGGGCTGCGGGCTGTGCGCCGCCGAATGCCCGAGAGGTGCGATGGCGATGTCGCGGGAGGAATCATGAAGAAGGTAATGATCGGCAACCACGCCGTGTCGTGGGGCGTGCAGCGTGCCCGCGTCGAAGTCATATCCGCCTATCCGATCACGCCGCAGACGCAGATCGTCGAGGAACTGTCGGACATGTGCGCCGACGGCCGCCTGCCGGCGCGCTACATCAAGGTCGAGTCCGAGCACAGCGCGATGGCGGCGTGCATCGGCGCCTCGGCCGCGGGCGTCCGGACGTTCACGGCCACCTCGGCGCAGGGACTGGCCCTGATGCACGAACTGCTGCACTGGGCCGCGGGCGGGCGTCTGCCGATCGTGATGGCCGACGTGAACCGGGCTATGGCGCCGGGCTGGAATATCTGGACGGATCAGAACGACTCGCTGTCGCAGCGCGACACGGGGTGGATCCAGCTGTATTGCGAGACGAACCAGGAGGTATTCGACACCACGATCCAGGCCTTCCGCCTGGCGGAGACGATCAACCTTCCGGTGATGGTCATCCTCGATGCGTTCTTCCTGTCCCACACCTCGGAGCCGGTGGACCTGACGGACCAGGAGATCGTGGACGAGTTCCTGCCGCGGCGCGAAGCGCAGTACAAGCTCGACCCGGCCGACCCGCACGCGTTCGGCGCTCTCGTTCGACCCGACGCGTACATGGAGATGCGCTGGCAGCAGCAGGAGGCGATGCGGGAGACGCTGACGCTGATGCCCGAGATCGAAGAGGAGTGGGCGAAGCTCACCGGCCGGAGATACGGGGCGATCGAGAAGTACCGCACGGAAGACGCGGAGCTGCTGCTCGTCACCTCCGGAACCATCACCTCGACGGCCCGTCACGTGGTGGACGAGCGCCGGAAGCGGGGCGAGGCCGTGGGCCTCGTGAAGGTCAAGATGTTCAGACCGTTCCCCACCGGAGCCCTGCGGGAAGCGCTCGCGGGCGCCGACCGGGTGGCGGTGCTCGACCGGAACATCTCGCCGGGACACGGTGGGATCTTCGCGGAAGAAATCCGGTCGGCCCTGTACGACGTGCCGCTGGAAGATCGGCCCCGGCTGTTCGGCTACGTCCTCGGACTCGGTGGGCGTGACGTGACGCCCGCCGTCATCGATTCGATCGTGGAACGGACGTGGTCGGCGGACCAGCCCGAGCGCCAGGACCTGTGGGTGGGAGTAGAGCTATGAGCCAGACGATCATCAAGGACCTCATGCCGAAGGACGAGCTGCTGACGTCCGGGCACCTCGCGTGTCCCGGCTGCGCCGCGCCGATCGCGATGAACCTGGTCCTCAAGGCGCTCGGACCGCAGACCGTGGTGACGCTGCCCGCCTGCTGCTGGAGCATCATCGCGGGCCCCTGGCCGCAGTCCTCGCTGCGCGTTCCTCTGTTTCACACCGCCTTCGAGACCGGCGGTGCCACGGCTTCCGGGATCAAGGCTGGGCTCGTGGCCCGCGGCGATACCGAAACGACGGTGATCGCGTGGGCCGGTGACGGCGGGACGTTCGACATCGGCCTGCAGGCGCTGTCCGGCGCGGCCGAGC
Organism: Gemmatimonadota bacterium; assembly: GCA_016649455.1. Lineage (GTDB taxonomy): Bacteria > Gemmatimonadota > Gemmatimonadetes > Palauibacterales > Palauibacteraceae > Carthagonibacter. The sequence continues at coordinate 2,344 of JAENXO010000312.1, forward strand.
GTAACGAAGACATCATCTATTTCTGCTACGACAACGAAGCCTACATGAACACCGGGGTCCAGCGTTCCTCGGCCACTCCGTGGGGCGCATGGACCACGACCACACCGACGATCGAGCCGGAGGCGACGCCGAAGAAGGACATGGTCTCGATCCTCGCGGCGCACGGAATTCCATACATCGCGACCGCTTCCGTCGCCTACCCGGTGGACCTGGTCGAGAAGGTCGAGAAGGCCCGCACGATCCGTGGCACCCGGTTCATTCACATCCTGGCGCCCTGCCCGCCGGGGTGGAAGACGCAGAACGACGAGACGATCGATCTCGCTCGGCGAGCCGTGCAGACGCGGATATTCCCGCTGTTCGAGGTCGAGAACGGCAGGGACTGGCGCCTCACGGTGGATCATGCCGGTGACCCCGTCGGCCCTTACATCCGCCGGCAGGCCCGGTTCAAACATTTGACCGACGAGCACCTGGAGCTGATCCAGAAGGACGTGGACGACCGCTGGGAGAGGCTGCAGAAGCGGGTCGAACACGGCACCTGACGGCTGGACCTGACCGCCGGAACTGACGCCGGGGCGTGACTCCGGTAGCTGGATGTGCGAAGGGGCCCGCTCAGGCGGGCCCCTTCAGTTACGTCATGGATCTGTGCCAGTGGGGTCAGATCTGGCCGGCCCCCGTCGCCCTATGGCAGCGCGAGCAGGTCGCGAGCAGCTCCCCGTACGTCGCCGCTCGCATGTCCGGATCGAGTGCCTGCCGTGCCCCGGCGCCGAGCTCGTGCACCCGGTTCGCCGCCAGCTGCATCTCGGTCATCAGTTCGTCGTCGTCCGTGACCTCTTCCGGCACGAGTGGAACTTCGTCGAGCGCCTTGGCGCCGGTCTGCCAGACCTCTGCCGAAGGAACCACGAGCCCCTCCCACAGCCTGGCAGAAGCCCAGACGTGACGATTCATGTGGGCCTCGGTGTCACCGCCCTCGGCCAGGGCGCCGTCGATGGAGAACTTCACCGTGGCGCCGTGTCCCTTGTGACAGTCCCCGCATGCCGCACCGACCCGGGCGGTTGCCTTCGCAGCGGTGTACAGGTCCGGCGACTTCGCAGCGACTTCGGCGGCGGCACGCATCTCCGCGAGGTACGGATCCCATGAGGCCGGCGCCCCCGACATCTTCGAGTGTTCCGCCAGCCAGTTCGCCGTCCCCTCGACGGCTTCCATGTCGCCGTTGACGACTGCCCGTTGCAGATCGGCAGCGCGGCTGAAATGCTCCGACATGTGGACCGCAATTTCCGCCGGCTCCGGGGGTTTGTCCTTGTCGCATGCCGTAACGGCCACGAGCGCGACGATTGGAAGGATGACTGTGGATTTCAGAGATCGGATAGCTGCATGCGAGGTCATTCGCATCTCCCCCTCCCGCCTGGAAACAATACCGCCGGCGACACCCGGTCCACGCCCCCCTCGCGGTAACGCATCGTGAATCCGGACGCCGCCGGCGGCAAATTGTCGGCGGACTGTTACGGGCCTGCGTCTTCGGGGGGTCGAATTCCGCTTTTCTGCCCGCTTCTGTGA
>JAENXO010000389.1 GCA_016649455.1 Gemmatimonadota bacterium
CGACGAGAATCCCGATCGCGAAGGCGACCCCGAACGCAGCAAGATTGAACTTGGGGTCCGCGAGTCGCGCGATCACGGCGGCCAGGAACGGACCCTCCGCCGCCATCATCATCCAGGTCGCCGCGAGCGGCAACCAGAATATCAGTATCGACTTGTAGGAGCGTCGCAAGGAGACCGGTCGGTGTCGAGGTCGGGGTGTTCGCACGGGAACGGCAAGATGCGCGGCTGCGCGGCTTACGTCCAGACGTCGACCTGAGCTATTGTCGGCCAACCCTGCACAATGGTTGCACGAATCAGGGATTCAGCGGACTTTTCAGAATGATCCGACGGCGACCAATCTTGCCCGGTTCCGCACCGGAGGCAGTGTTGCATGGGGCATCTGGCCACCTGCTCCTGGCGCTGTGCGTTGCGTCGCTGTGCCTGGCTCCGACCGTCGGATTCGCCCAGGTCCGGGGTAGCGCGGAGTTGCCGCCCCCACAGGGTCATGGGTTCGTATTCAGTCATTGGACCACGGCGGACGGACTTCCCCAGGGCTCGGTCAACGACATTCTCGAGGAGGACGACGGGCGACTCTGGCTCGCGACGTTCGGCGGACTGGTTCGATTCGACGGTATCGTATTCGACGTGCTGGACGTGGTGAGTCTGCCCGGGATCGAGTCGAATCGGATCGTAGCACTGGGAAGGTCTCCCACTGCGGGGCTCTGGCTGGTCACGGAGGCGCACTCCCTTGTTCGCATCGAGGCGGACACGGTCGCGGAGAGCATTCCGATCCCGACGTCCAGTGGCGTAAATGCGGCACAGTTGCGCGTCGATTCCGCAGGGGTGATTCGGATGGCGACCGGTTCCGCCATCCTCGAGTTCGAGGCCGGAGAATGGCGAACCTATGGCCCCCAGCAGGGTCTGTCGGGTCAAGTACGGGTGCTGGAAGTCGATTCTGACGGACGCACCTGGGTCGGGACGAGTAAAGGGCTGTTCAGTCTCGGCCAGGACCGGGTCGTTGCCGTCGACACGAGCCAGTGGATGCGTCAGTTTCCGATCCGCACCATGTGGATCGACGAACGGGATCGCTTGTGGATCGGATCTCCGGCAGGGCTGGCGATTCTCGATCGGGACCAGGGTGCGGTCCGTTCCGTGCGGCCTGAGGGATCAGGGACGATCGCCGGTGAGGTCACGGCCATCGGACCAGGGCGACCGGATGAACTGTGGATCGGGGGCGATTGGGGACTCGCCCAGCTGCACGTCGAGCCTGAGGGGCCCGTGGTCACGGTCCTGTCAGAGTACCCATCCATCGACCGGAGGGCGGTAGCGGTCCTGGCGAGGGATCGTCGCGGCAACACCTGGATCGGAAGCAGGGGCAGTGGACTCGCGCGCCTCGCTCCGAAGCGGATCTGGCACTTGACCCAGGGGGATGGACTTCCCGCAAGAGAGGTGAACCACATCACCGGCAACGGTTCCGGTGGGGTGTGGCTCGGGGGAGCGTGCCGAGGACTTACGGGTGTCGCGGACACCATCCTCACCAGGCTTACCGCTGACAACGGCGATCTCGCGAACAATTGCGTGCATTCGCTGTTTCGCGACCGCGAGGGAAGGGTATGGGTCGGCATGACCGGCGGCCAGCTGGGTCGAATCGAGGCGTCCGGACAGATACGCACCTGGGCTCTCGGTGGTGCACTCCGGCCCAGTCCGAATGTCGCACCGATCGTCGCGGACTCGATGGGCCGGATCTGGTTTGGATTGGGGCCGGGACGACTGGGCTTCGTGCGGGACGATGTCCTGCAACTCGTAGAGCCGGCCGGCGCGCTGTCGACGGAGCGGATCACCTCGATGACATTTGTGTCCGACGGACATCTGTGGATCGGACAGGCAGGTACGATATCCCGCATCGCCCTCGACGGAGATCAAATCGGATCAGTCGAGGTCTTCGATCAGGACGATGGAGTGCCTCCGGGGACGATCCGCTTTCTGTACCAGGACAAGACCGGGGACATCTGGGTCGGCTCCTACGGAGGAGGGCTCGCTCGATGCGCGCGGGATTGCGAGACCTTCAGCCGCATAACGACCAAGGAGGGCCTTGCGGACAACTCCGTATCCGGGCTGATCGAAGACGAGCGGGAGCGATTCTGGATTCTCGGGAATCGGGGGGTGTCGGTGGTTCACCGAGCCGTCGTGGACTCGGTGATCAACGGACTTCGTGCGCGTGTCGATGCCGTAGTGTTCGATCACAACGACGGAATGCCGGAGGGAAACGGGGGAAGCCCCGCCGCGTGGATCGGTAACGACGGAATCGGCTGGTTCGCGACGATCGACGGTCTCGTCGCGATCGACACCCGGGCGTTTCCTCGGGACACGATTCGGCCGGTTCCGCGGATCGAGGCGATTCGGTTCGGAGGAGATCTGTGGACCGGGACCGAGCCGATGGTCGTTGGCGGCGGCCCGTCGGAGGTCGAATTCCGGTATTCTTCTTCGAGCTCCGTCAACCCGGCCGGATCCCTGTATCGCTACAGGCTTCGTGGGCAGGACGACCGGTGGGTGTATGCCGACCGGGCAGGCCAGGCCCGGTATCCTCGCGTCCCACCGGGGAAGTACGTAATTGCGCTCGAAGTACGGAACGAGGATGGGCTGTGGAGTTCCGTCCCCGCGCTCGTGGAATTCCAGATCCTGCCGCTGTGGTGGCAAACGAAGTGGTTCCAGTGGGGCGCCGGGCTGCTCGCTGCCGTGCTGGTCGGCGCTGGGCTCGTTCGCCGGGTTCGCAAGGCGGAAGCGCGGAATCGGCAGCTACTGCGGGCGATACAGGAACGCGATCTGGCAGAGGAGCGTTCCCGGAAGTGGCAGCGGGATCTGGAGCACGTAGCGCGGGTCGCGACCGCCGGTGAGCTGACGACCTCGCTTGCCCACGAGTTGAACCAGCCGTTGACCGCAATCGTCAGCAACGCCGCGGCGGGTAACGCGCTTCTGTCAAATCCCGACATGGGGAAAGAAGACGTACGAGCGGCGCTGGACGAAATCGTGTCGGAAGGCCGACGCGCGTCAGAGGTGATCAAGAGCCTGCGCGAGTTCCTTCGCCGTGGTGCTGTCGAGTCCGAACCCCTGAATGTCAACCAGCTGGTTCGCGATGTTCTTGTTCTTCTC
>JAENXO010000023.1 GCA_016649455.1 Gemmatimonadota bacterium
GACGTCACCGAATGACGTGTCGTCCCACATGACGTGGATGATATTGGGCGGCGTGCCGTACTCGGCGCGCAGCTCCGCCAGCCTGGCGTCGAGCGTGGCATCCTCGGCCATCCATACCTGTCGGTTCTGAGCTTCGAGGATGTAGTACTCGGCGTCATGAACGATCTGCTGCGCACCCGCGCGCGGTACGACCGCGAGACCAACCAGCAGCCACAGGGCTGCTCCCAGCTTCATTGTCCGGCCCATCATTTTCCTCCTGTGATCACACGATTGACTCCAGTACATCATCTTCGCCTCACCCGAAACGGCCTGCTGTGCCCAGCCTACTTCTATTACCGGCCCCGCAGGAAGGATCCGGAACCTGGGTAGTTTGTAATCTGACAAGTATACTCCCATTCTGTGATGTCCGTATCAAATACTCGCAAACACGCACGAGACCCGGTTGACCGCAGTCCACAGGATGTACGCAGAACTCGAGGGCTTCGACCAGGTCGCGGCTGCGGCAGCGGCCTGGGACGTCGACTTCCGACTGCTTGGAACCGGGAACGGGTCCGGGGTGATCGAGGCGATCGCGACCCGTCAGGCCGTGGTTCAGCGGAACCGACTCGGCTGGAACCTGCACCAGCGTGGGACCGCACCGCGTGGGTTCAGGACTTTCGGCATCGGCGCTGACGGAAATCAGCGTCTTCACTGGAATGGACACACAGTCGAAAGTGACTGGATTCTGTCTTTCCCCCCCGACGGCAGCTTTGATTCGGTGTCAGGCGAGACGTTTCACTTCTACGCCCTGTCATTCGACGAAGAACTGGTCCAGAGCACGGCCCGGCTGCTCGGGCTGCAGCCGGTTGGCGACCTGCTGCCGGCTGCTGGCACCCCACGGCAATCTGCCGAGTCGGTGCGTTGTATTCGGCGGACCCTGCAGAGCATCGTCCGGTCCTCTCGTCAAGCCCAGGTCTCCGGTTCGAATGAGCACCTGGGGATCGCGCGGGTCATCGAGTGGGATCTTCTATCGCAGATCCTGAGAGGTCTGGCGGCCAGCCGGCCGGCGGAACGATCCAGGGCCCACTTTCGCTCACTCGCCCTGCGGCGGTGCACGGATTTCATCGAGCAGGCGGCTGGGCAGTCGATCACCTTACGGGAGTTGTGCGAAGTGTCTGGCGCGAGTTGGCGCACGCTCGACTACGCCTTCAAGGAGAAGTATGGGCTGGCTCCGAAGGCGTATCTGAGGGCACGCCGGCTCAACGCTGTCCGCGCCGAGCTGCGCGACCTGGCCCGGGAAGATGAGACCATCGCCAGGGTGGCCGGAAGGTGGGGGTTCTGGCACATGAGCCAGTTCGCGGTGGACTATCGGAAGCTGTTCGGCGAGCTCCCATCCGACACGCTGCGAGGGCGGGAGCGCTCGACCCTGCCCTGAGAAGTCTCCTGGAATCGTGGATTGCCGCTTCCTCCCCGTATACGTTGTGCCCCGTCAATAGCCTGTCCGATTCTTCTCGAACGAGCAGTGAAGCTGACATGCCCATGGGAACCAATGGCGTTCGCGCCGTGACGATACTCCTGGTCGGCCTCCTGGCCGCATCGCCTATTGCAGCGCAGGAATCAACCGAGACATCGCGCGAGGTCAAGATCGGCCTCGTCGTGACGGACGTGATCGGAGTCAACGGAGCCGAGCAGTCGTTCACGGCGGACGTATTCATGGTGGCGAGCTGGCAGAATCCTGATCTCGCGGGCGGCGAGAGCAGGCGGACTCTGGACCTCGACGACGTCTGGCACCCGACTCTGCTCATTATCAACCGGCGCTCGGTCACTGAGTCTCTGCCCACCGAAGTGACGGTGCTGCCGGACGGTACCGTCACATACCTGCAGAGATACACGGGTCAGTTCTCTGCCCCGATGGATCTGCGCGAGTTCCCGAGAGACCGGCAGGAGTTCTTCGTGCATCTTGTGGCCCCCGCCGTTTCGGGGCCGAACGTCACACTGGTGCCGGACGAATCGATCGTGTCGCTCCGCTCCGAACAGCTCTCGATCAGCGACTGGAAGGTCGGTGAGGCCGTCCTCGAGGTGGCAGAGTTCCAGGTCGCCCCGGGTGCGCCCGCGCATCCCGGGGTCAAGCTGAGCTTCCCGGCGAGCCGCCTGGTGACGTACTACGTGATCCAGGTGCTCATTCCGCTCGTGGCGATCGTGATGATGGCCTACGCCGTCTTCTGGGTCGCACCAGCCGTGGTCGCGACGCGGGTGGGCGTTGTCGTGACGACCATGCTGACGCTCATCGCCTACCGCTTCATGCTGGCGAACCACGTTCCTCGTCTCCCGTACCTGACCCGGCTCGACTGGTTCATGCTGGGAGCGACAGTGCTGGTGATCCTGACGCTGTTCACGATGGCCGGAACGGCCTATCTGATGAGCCGTGAGAAGGAGGCGCTCGTAGGGAAGATCGATCGCGCCGGGCGACTGCTGTACCCGATCCTGTTCGCGGGCTACTCGCTGTTCGTGTGGTTGAAGTAGGGCTCCTCACCGATTGGTTCCAGAATGGCGCCCCCGCTTCACAGCTTCGTCCCGCAGTATTTGCAGTGACTCGCGTCCGCGTCGTGACCTTCAGCCGAGCAGGTCTGGCAGGATTGGGTCGAAAAAGTACTTCTGTCCAGCCGGTCCTCCCTGACGAGTTCCCTGGTCACGATGCCCGTCGGCACCGCGATGATCCCGTAACCCAGGATCATCACGCACATCGCCAGGAACTGTCCGAGCGGAGTGCCAGGCGCAATGTCACCGTATCCTACGGTCGTGAGCGTGACCACAGCCCAGTAGACCGCCCGCGGAATGCTGTCGAAGCCGTGCTCCGGCCCCTCGATCAGGTACATCAGGGAACCGACGATCACCACGACCATGAGCACGGCGAACAGGAATACGAAGATCTTCTTCCACGAAGCGCGGAGAGCGTTGTTGAGCGTTCGCGCCTCGGACACGTACTGCACGAGCTTGAGCACCCGAAATACGCGAAGCAGGCGAAGTACCCGGACTACTGTCAGCGCCTGGGTTCCCGGCACCAGGACGCTGATGTAGGTAGGCAGGATGGCCAGCAGATCCACGATTCCGAAGAAGCTCGTCGCATAGGACAGCGGACGCTCGACGCACAGCAGCCTGAGGATGTACTCGATCGTGAACAGGATCGTGATCACCCATTCGGCCGCCCGAAGCCCGGAGCCATATCGCAGTCGGATTTCGGGAACGCTCTCGAGACTCACGACGACGATGCTGATCAGGATCGTCAGGATGAGAACGACGTCGAACAGCTTCCCGGCCGGTGTGTCGGCCTCGAAGATGACCTCGTGAACCTTCGCTCTCCACCCGTGAAGGCGGGAAGGTTCTCCGGGAGGGGCCGTCTGATCGGTCATGCGATCTCAGCCCACCCAGTTTCTGGAAAAGAACAACGCGCTGAACAACAGCCAGAGGAAGAAGGAACTCAGCAATAACCCACGCCGGAAGATCCGCAGATTCCTCGTGACCAGGCCGAGCAGCAGGAAGGCCGGGAACAGCGGGAGGACATACCTCGCGGCGCTATACAGTGGCAGCACGGACGACGCTGCGAGTAGCAGGAAGAACAATATCCCGGCCATGTACAGACCGAAGGACATTCCGAAGCGCCTGAATACGAGGGGCGTTGCTACCAACATCCCGACGGCGCTCGCGAAGTCTATCCACAGGAGCGGCAGCTGATCGGCCCTGCCCGTCCCGCCGAGGAACAGAGTGTTCGCCGCCGTGACGAGGTCCTGCCCGGGCACACCGGGCGTGCGCGCCCAGTACATGCCGAATGTCTCGTCGAGCGGAGGGAAGCCCAGCTTCCGGCGGAACAGAAGGAATCCCGCCGTGGCAACTATGGGAAGAGCAGCGGCGGCCAGGGCAAGAAACATCTTCCCCGTGTCGAATCGGTCACCAACCAGCAAACCGTCCTTCCGGCTCTCTTTCCAGCGGACGTACGCCTCCCATGCAATCGGAAGGGCCAGGCACCACCCGGTGAGTCGGGTAAGCGAGGCCAAGGCGCCAAGAATGCCGGCACGGCCGAACCGACCGCCGCGTGCCGAGACGAACGACGCGAGGGCGAGAAAGATGAACAGAGACTCACTGTACCCGGCAAACAGGAAGAAGCCGGTCGGAAAGAGGGCGAAATAGAGCACGGCGTGACGCGCACCAGCATTCCCGAGTTCCAGCACTGCGAGGCCGTGAAACAGGAAGAACAACCCGAACGAGGCCAGCGTCGCCACTGCGAGGGCGGCGAACATCCGGGCCGTTGCCCCCCCCCCAAACGGTGCAGCACCGACCCGGATCAGGGCGGGATACAGCGGAGGATAATGCGAATCGTCAGGCGCCACGTATCCCTCGCGCGCGATTCGAACATACCTCTGCGTATCAAACCGTTGCCACGGGCCGAGCAGCAGACCGGCCACTCCCCCGTCGATTCGTGGCGCGCCGAGATATGGACTCCCGATGGCGTCCGCGGGCTCCGCTGGAGGGCGGACCTGCGGGACTACGGCTGCCCAGACACCGAGGATGACCCGGGCCGCCACGACGATGATAAGTGCTACCAGCGCACTTTCCCGGACTGACGCCCGCGCCGCGCCGGGCAGCCGGGCTCTCCTGTTTCCGGCCGTGATTCGTTCTCGGGGAATTCTCATCCGCGCGGCGACATCTCCCACAGCACGTTCACGATCTTCCACTCCCCGTCCACCTGCGCGATGTGCATGTAGTCGACCCAGACACCCGCCACGATCTTTACGGAGGCCATGCCGCCATAGATGTCGAGGATCGTCACGTCGGATGTCTTCTGCTCATCCGGCATCTGTTTCCCGCCGCCCCCAGCCGTCATCTGAACCAGTTGGTCGGCGGTCATTTCCTGCAGCGTCTCTGCTTCACCCGGCTTCCGCTGGACGATCCGCTTCTTGAGATCGGTGTGAAGAGCACGCTCCATGCGTGCCGCGTCACCGGTGTAGAACCCCTCGATGTAGTCCAGTGCGGTGGCGCGGATCGCCGCCGAATCCGCAGCCGTCTGGGCGCTGGCGACGTCCGGCGTGGCAAGGCCGACGGTCAGCAGCATGGCAAGCAATGCGGTGACGGTCGACTGCAGAACGAATCTGGTGTGCATCGTTCCCTCCTTCGGATATTCGAACTCGTGGTCCGGAGATCGAACTGCGGGTTTGCAGCCTCGGGATCACCGGGATACTCTCTCGGGTGCCAGACAACGGACGAACCTCAAAAACAACATGCGCAGGAGCACATAATGGCTGCAGCGGTAATCGGCGACACGGTGAAAGTCCACTACACCGGAAGCCTCGACGACGACTTCATCTTCGACAGTTCCCGAGACCGGGAGCCCTTGCAATTCACTATCGGCACGGGCCAGGTGATCCCGGGGTTCGAGGAAGCGGTGATCGGCCTCGAGCCCGGAGCGACTGCCCGAACGCACATCCCAGCGGAACAGGCCTATGGTCCCAAGATCGAGGAGCTTCGGATCTCCGTAGAGCGATCTCAATTACCGGCTGGACTCGAAGTCCAGTTGGGGGACCAGCTGCAGATGCAGACGCAGGACGGGCAGACGGTCCCGGTCGAGGTCGTCGAGCTCGCTGACGAGAGCGTCGTCGTGGATGCCAATCATCCGCTCGCCGGTAAGGCCCTCACGTTCGAGATCGAGCTAGTCGAGGTCGCCTGACGTACGGCGCGCCTGCGGGCGGGCTCAGCCCTCCCGCAGGTACTCCCCCTCCATCAGCGGCTCCCACTTTTCTCCGTCGGGAGACGCCTCCATCAGGTAGCTGTAGCGCCCCTGCTCACCGAAGTCCCACACGGCTCGGATCCAGCCCTGCGGATCCTGGCTCACGAGCGTAAGCACGTCTCCTTCCAGGTCACCATAAAATTCATTCGGTGGCATTCCCATCGAATCGAACCACAGCAGGACGTACCGCTCGGCCATGGCGTCCCAGCGGAGAACCGCGTGCCCGACGAGCGCGGTCTTGCCGTTACGCTCCTGTTCGTAGTCGTGAATGAGAACGAAACCTCCGAGTGCGATGCGATTCCGAACCCTGCCGACCGCATTGCCACCCCTGGGGTCCCACGGGCTGGGGTAGACCCGTTCCTCACCCCGCCAGAAACCCACCAGCTTTTCGAGCTTGAAATGCGCGGCTCCGGGAGTCGGCATCTCCATTGTCAATTCTCCTGCCTGCGAGCCTTCACTCGTCGGAGACGGCTCCGCGAACCGGATGCCGGACTCGAGCGAGTGGCCGACCATTATCTGGCCGGCTCCGCTTGGCGCCTGCACGGCACCGTTGCGTAAACTGAAAGATCGGGCGAATACGAGGTCCACCACAAGGGAGGACGGAAGACAGTGAATCCGGGTCTATGTCGCTTCTGTCGACTCGCGAAGCTCGTTACGAATCGGAGGGGGTCGGAGTTCTGGCTCTGCCGGGCCGCCGCGGATAACCCTGGCATGCCACGCTATCCACCACTTCCGGTGCTGCGGTGTGAAGCTCGGATTCCTGACTCCCCCGAGGGGGAGCTAGAACACGAGATAAAGCAGGAACCGGAGCCCGGTCAGAATCAGGCTGCCGAAGAATGCCGCCCTGAATCCGCGCACGCTGAATCCCGGCGTGAGAGCCCCGACGATCCAGAGCATCAGGGCGTTGATCACCCAGACGAACAGCCCCAGGGTAAGGATCGTCAGGGGGATTGAAAAGAACAGCGCAACGGGTCGAATGACCGCGTTCACCAGACCCAGTACCAGTGCGGCCAGTAACGCACTTCCCCAACTCTGAACCTCTATACCTCGCACGATCTGTGCGACGAGCAACACCAGGACCGAAGTCACCAGAAGATCAAGAATGAAGCTCACGCTGCGCTCCCGAACCGAGTGTGTGTATCAAGCGATCGATCGTCCTTACGGGAGCGCCCGCTCGGGGGTTTCGGATCGAGCGTTCCGCCCGTGGCCGGATGCAAAAAGGGCCCGGAGGCGATCAACGCCTCCGGGCCCGGGCATGTCCGTCGCGTCCGATATTCAGGACGGCCGGTCGCTGGCCTACTATGGCCTACGGGTGGCCGGCCGCCTTGCACTCGGTGAGCACATGCTCGTCGTTCTTCATCACCAGCGCCTCCGGACCCTTCCCGAAGAACGTCCAGGTGCCATCGCTGTACTTCATCCCGGAAGCAGATTCGATGTGCTCGAGCTCGTACGACTCTCCGTCGACCGTGATCCGCGCCTGCGCCACACCATCGAGCAGCGAGAACAGGAAGGCCTTGTCATCGGCGCAGTTGAACATGATCTGCGTGACTCCGCCCTCACCCGGCATCGCCGACGACGCTGCCGCATGGGGGTTCGCAACGCCTTCGGCCGGTGTAATCTCGCCATCGTGACCGCCGGGCACACCGCCGGGCATACCACCCGGCGCTCCTGGCACGCCGGCGTGAGGGTTTGCCGGTGCCGCGGCATCTTCCTGTACCACTACTTCGTCGCCCTGCTCGGCTCCACCGCAGCCGGCCAGCACGAGAGCGCCTGTAACGGCAAGAAATGCAAATCGCTTCTGCATCATAAAAATTGTCTCCATGAGTTGACGTCTTTCCCGCCTCGCACGGGACCGCGGCCGGGGACCGACCGATCCGCGGAGCCGGGAGTTTCGCGGCGGGGAAGCCAGAACGCAAGCAGTACGCCTCATGGCGCGATTTCCGCTGGCCCCGTTGACGCGGGAAGGGATACCGGACGACGACCGGAGACGATGAGCACGACGCCGGTGATGATCACCGCCGCGGCGAGGAGCGTCCGCCCGGTAACGGGCTCATCCGCCAGCGCCCATCCAAGAAACACGGCGACCACGGGATTCACGTACGCGTAGCTGCCGACCCGGGCCGGCGTCGATACTCGAAGCAAATAGACGTAGGCGACGAACGCGATGATCGATCCGAATACGATCAGGTACAGCAGCGACAGGCCGGAGCGCATGGAGATTCCCAGCGGATCGACCTGGCTCCATTCCCCTCTCAGAGTCCCGACGGTCAACAGAAGCGCCCCACCCATGGTCATCTGGAGCGCCGCCGCCATGCGGGGGACGGTGGGTACGTGGAAGCTGGACCCGAACACCGAGCCCGTGGCCCACGAAATGGTCCCGGCCACGACGGCCGCAGCGGCGAAGACCTGCATTCGCCCTCCACCACCAAGCTCGATCGGACCGACGAGCAACACGACGCCTGCGAGCCCCATCACGAGACCGGCCACGACCGGAGCCGTCGGACGAGGTCCGCCCGGCCGGAGCCAGTCGAGAAGGACCATCCACATTGGAACGATCGCCACGATCAACGCCGCGAGACCGGATGGAATCCACTGCTCCGCCCAGGCCACCGCGCCCGTTCCGCCCACCAGCAGAAGTCCACCGACCACCGCAGAGCCGATCCACTCCTGTCTCGGCGGCCGGGGCAGCCCGCGCAGCCGTAGCCACCAGTACAGCAGCAGTCCGGCGACCCCGAATCGGGCGGCGAGCATGAGGAACGGTGGCAGAGTCTCGACCGCGAACCGGATCGCGAGATAGGTCGATCCCCAGATGGTGTAGATCGCCGTGAACGCGATGACCGTATTGAGCGGAACGGGACCGCCGGAGAGGTCATCAGGCCGGGCTTTCTCCTCGCGAGCGGCGGGCACTGCCAGCCCGTACGCCTCGCGCTCGAACCGGTTGCCCAGGTACGGGTCCTCCCCTCGCAGCAGCGCGATGATGCTGGACGCGAAGTACGCGGGCAAGAACAGCGGCCCCCAGGTCTCGTACTGCCGCACATGCACTCGTTCATGGTCGCCGCAGTCTTCCAGGCAGATCTCATCGCAGCCCAGCACCACGTGCCCCAGCGTCATGGCCCGCGCCCCACCCCGGATCGGAACTCCGTGGCGGAGCAGCCACGACAGGGCCGGTCCCGAAAGCTCCAGCACCCCGTCGTTCAGCCGGACTCGACCCCCACGCACGAGGGCCAGCGGAAGCAGGACCAGCCCGACCAGAGTGTTGGGCAGTGCCCAGGCGATTCGAAGCAGACGCATTTGCTTGTGGGCCGGTGGGCCGGGGGCAGTAGCGAGCGCCGCCCTCAGGCGCTCGGTACCTCGCCGACTGGAGAGCCGGTCAGACGGTCGGCGAATTCGCGGTCGGCCGGCGCGAGCAACAGACTCTCCAGCTCTTCCGCGGTGACCCAGCGCATTTCCTCGTGTTCCAGCGCTGTCGGAGAACCCTCGACCGTCGCCTCCATGAAGTGCACGAGGAACGGCGAATCCGGGTCCTGATGGGAGCAGACGGTCTCACCAAGACTCACGAGGCGGAGATCCAGCTCCTCACGCAGCTCGCGTGCTGCCGCCTCTGATCGGGACTCCCCTGCCTGGATCTTCCCCCCGGGGAACTCCCACAGTCCGCCGTGGCGCTTCCCGGCCGGCCTGCGGCACACGAGGTACCGGTCCCCGTCCCTGATCACGGCAGCCAGAACATCCACCCGCGTGCTGGAATCCTGTCGGCTGACCCCGCCAAGGAACGAAAGCAGGGCGTCATGCAACTCTGGTCGATCCAGGATGTCCTTGTGGGCGGCCTCCTCGATCCACAGCACGTCGGTCGCCGCGTTCTTCGCGATCCGGCGCGCGTGCTCCGCCGGGACACGGGCGTCGAGCTCTCCCTGTACCACGAGGATCGGGATCTTCAATTCGGCTGTACGAGCCGCTGGATCCAGGCCGGCGAACGGCTCCCCGGCCCGTCGCTGCCAGAACGGGCGAAGCACCCGGGTCATCAGGTTCCCCGGCAGGCCGCGGTCGGTGAACATCCCTGCCGTGACCTCGAACAGGTCGGCCGGGGCGGCCACGAGCGCCACTGCATCGACGGGCGCGCCCGCGGCGGCTGCGAGCAGCGCCGCCGACCCCCCGAGACTGTGTCCGACGACGGCGATCGGTGCGTCGGGCCGCCGCGCGCGGGTCAGTTCGAGGGCGTGTTTGAGATCGTCACGGAAGTGGCGGATCGTCACGAAGGGGGCATCGTCGCTTCGCCCGTGCCTCCGGACGTCTACCGAGAACACGGGATATCCCGCCGCCAGCAGCGGCTCGGCCACGAACATCATCGTGCCGCTGTTCCCGGTCCAACCGTGCACGAGCACGACAACCGTATGGTCCGGGCGCACCCCGGCCGGCTCCATCCACTCGCCGCGCAGGGTGATTCCATCAAAAGCGTGGAATTCGATCAGTTCGTGGGGCAGACCGAGGTCCGCCGCCGTGCGTTCGAGACCGCGGCGTGGTGGCCGGGCCGTCGCGAGAGCCAGCCGATCGAGGGCCACGATTCCTCCTGCCGCTGCGGCCAGGGGCCAAAGAACGGGCATGCGTCTGTCCTTCTCCTTGTCCGGTCGGATTCCGCGGCGCCGTCGGGCGGCAAGCGGGACGGCAAGATCGGCGTACCCGGCTGCCTGCGGCAAGAATCACGGCTCAGCAGGTTCGGAATCTTATGCAGAACATGCGTCGAAAGTTCGGATTCCACGTATGGCGGCGCTCGCCTTCCAATCCCGACACCCGGCGCACAAGGCGATACAACCATATTTATTACAATAGTTACAGAGTATAGCTGATGTCGTTTCGACATATAAATGCAATCCGGCAGACTCCTTGCCCGGTGATCCTCGTGAATCGAGCCAAGTGCGTCTGTAGAAACCGCAGGACTCGGAAAGGAGGCACGCGATGACCGACCTGGCCATGGTACTCGCCCTATCCGGCGCCGCGGGCTTCCAGGTGCACCGGCTGTTTCGGATGCGGCAGAAGCCGCGCCTGAGTCTTCATCCTGCCGACAGCTCGGGTCCGACCCAGGTGAGGGTCGGCAATCGACCAGCACTCGTGTGGACGATTCAGCTGGAAAACAGTGGCCCGGAACCGGCGGTCGGCTGTTACGCTTCGATCGATAGGCTCGAGTTCTTCGACGGCGCGCTGTGGAGGCCGCACCCGGGATTCGCCTATCCGCTTCCCCTGCCCTGGTCAATCGTCGGAGGGAAGTCGCGTCTCGACCTGCTCCCGGGTGAGACGACGCCCGAACTCCCGTTGTTGATCACCTGGCTGGACGCACCGAAGCTGCGCCTCGTCACCCCACTCGAGATTTCGTCCGGCTTCATGCTGGAGTACCCGGCCGGGATCTACCGGTTGACCGTGATCGTGCGGACAGCCAACACGCCCGAGGTCTCGGTCCGCCGGAGGTTCAGGGTGAAGTTCGACGGCGCGCCGGAAGGAGTCCGCATCGAAGCGGTTCACGAGTAGCAGTTCCATTCGTTCCATGTTCCGACACCCCGTTGTTCGCCGTCCATCCCTTCGTTAGAGTCCTCGCTTCGAACTCCCCGATCAGTGGAGTTCGTTCCTGTGTCAGCCGGGCGGCCCAGTAAACAGAATTCGGAATCCGTATTCGGGGGAATCAAATGCGTCTCGCCATTCGCACACCATCGTCAGTTCTTCTCGCCCTTGCGCTGCTGTCAGGCTGGAGCGGGATCGCGATTGCACAACAGGATAGGTCCGCCGTCGACGAGACCGTCCTGGGGTCCCTCACGCCGGCTGATGATCCGGATGAGCCGCTCAGCGGGTTCTACGACACCGCCGACCTGTCGCTGGTGATCACCGGGGGGAATTCAGCAGCGACCACGTTCGGGCTGCGGAACCTCGCCGAGTACTACTGGGAAAAGTCCTCGCTGCGCTTCGATTTCGGCGGGCTGAGCACCGAATCCCGCTCCAGGGACGACCGGGTCGCGGTCGAAACGGGCGACGGCGGATTCGAGGTCGTCGAGGCGGACCGACAGAAGACGGCTGAGAATTACTTCGCGAACCTGCGTTACGACTACGCGCTGTCGGAGCGCTGGTACACCTTCGGGATCGGTGGGTGGTCCCGGAATCCGTTTGCCGGGTTCGATGACAGGTGGCAGGGAGCCCTCGGTGTCGGCTGGATCGCCGTCGACAAGGAACGGACGAAGCTGGACCTGGACATCGCGGGTACGATCACGAGCGAGAATCCGATTCTGGGCGAGACGAATGATTTCGGCGGCGTTCGGCTGGCGTATGCCTTCGAGCAGCACATCGCCGACAACACGGTGTTTCTCAGTAACCTCGTTCTCGATCAGAATCTCAAGGAGACCAAGGACCTGCGCGCGGACTGGTTCAATGCGCTCGAGATTTCGATCACGGAGCTGATCTTCCTGAGAACCAGCTTCCGGATCCTGTGGCGGAACGATCCCCTGTACGAAACGCTTCCACTGTACGATCAGTCCGGGAACCCGGTACTGGACGGGAACGGCGACCCGGTCAGCGTTCCGTCTCAGCTCGATCCGCTAGATACGTACTTCCTGACCTCGCTCGTCCTGAAGATCTGACGGGGTCAGCGCACCAGGTTCTCGTATAGCACCACGCCGCCCCCGATCCCTCCGACAAACAGGTCGGGATCCCCGTCGTGCTCCAGGTCGAGCACGGCGGGCGTCGCGAAGGTCGGCGCTTCCGGAACGATGGCCGCTTCCCGTACGAGCTCGAATCCCCCGTCAATCGGCTCAAAACTCCACAGGGTCACGCCGTCCGACTCCGATCCGAGGATGAGTTTGACCTCGAACGGGGAGATACGAGTAGATTCCTGATCTACCCGATCTACGAGGAGACTGTGATGCTTGCTGCGACCTCGACGAAGTTCGTCCCGCGATCTCGCCGAGCCTGGACGTATCTCCTGATCTGGCTCGCGCTGTCAGCCCCCGCGACCGTCTCGGGTTGCTCCGATCCACGAGGCGGGAGCGAGGACGGAGCCGAGGCCGCCGCGAGCCCGGGAAATGTTGATCCGACTGACGCGCCGGGAGCCGGAGAGGGCTCAGCGGCGACCACTGCCACGTCGCCAGATGAGCTCCTCACAAGCCTGGATGAGCAGACCGTCGAGGTGCAATTCGCGCTCGGCGAATGGCACGGTGACCTTGATGGGATCGTCTCCGAGCGTGCTCGGCTCCTGCGGCTGCTGACCGTATTCGAGCCGATGTACTACATGATCGATGGAAGGAAGCAGGCTGGCGTCACGTTCGAAGCCGCACGCGAATTCGAGACATTCCTCAACAAGCGCCTGGGAAGAACCCGGGCAGCCGACCGGATCCGAGTCATCCTGGTGCCGGTGCGTCGTGACGAGCTGATTCCGTTCGTCAGAGACGGACGCGGTGACATCGCGGCGGCCAACCTGACGATCACGGAAGATCGACTGGCAAACGTCACGTTTTCCGACCCCATCGTCTCCGATGCCTACGAAGTCGTGGTCACCGGCCCCTCGGC
>JAENXO010000336.1 GCA_016649455.1 Gemmatimonadota bacterium
AAAGGTGACCGTCCACTCCGAAAACCCGAATCGCGGAAACAGGATGTCCGACGCCTCGAGGATCGCGAAGGACGCCGCACCGTAGACGGCCGCCACGCGAAACACCTTGCGACGCTTGAGCTCGGCGAAAAACCGCTGGTAGGAGCGGCTCACGGTTCGGTCACGCCGAAGGACGCCAGCTGGGCTCTCCGGGCAGTCTCGAACCCCGGTTCATTCCGCACGAAGTCCCACGCGGGGTCAATACTGAGGCGGTAGATGAAGTTATTGAATGGACTCCATTCGATCCGCTCGAGCCAGGTCAGCGTGGAGTCTCGGTTCAGTGCAAGCGCATACAGGTAGGCGCACGCCTCGGCCGTCGGATACTGGGTACCTGCAGGGTCGCTTGTCCGTTGGCGGCACCGGTCTGCATACGGCTCGGGAAGCGTGACGGCCCCGCCGGCGGCGTCCGCGGTGCGCCCC
The DNA here is from genome assembly GCA_016649455.1 of Gemmatimonadota bacterium. Taxonomy (GTDB): domain Bacteria; phylum Gemmatimonadota; class Gemmatimonadetes; order Palauibacterales; family Palauibacteraceae; genus Carthagonibacter. The sequence goes on from JAENXO010000336.1 coordinate 460, forward strand.
GTGGCAATCTCCGCGTCGAATGCCTCGTCCTTCGGACCTACCCAGCTCTCATGCTCTCGCAGCGTCGCCTCGGCGGCGTCCCAGCTGCGTTGCCAGATATAGGTGTCCGCGAGGCTCGAATACGCGATCCCGAGCGTCGGATCGAGCTCCAGCGTATGCCGGAGCTGCTCGATCGCCTCGTCATACTCGCGCGCCCGCATCAGGTCCCGACCGAGATCGAGGTTTCCCGCCAGCGACAGCGGATCGAGCTGCACGGCCAGCCGTCCTTCCCGCAGCGCCTCCTCGTGGTGTCCGAGGTCCGACAGGAGCTCGCCCAGCCACTGGTGAGCGGCGGCGTACCTGGGATTGAGCTCGATCGCCCGCCGCAGCGCTCGCTCGCTTTCCGGGAGATCGGTCGTTGCCCAGGCCAGGCCCGTATGGGCTTCCGGTAGATCCGGGTCAAGCTCCACTGCCCGATCCGCCGCGATCCGGGCTCGCAGCAGCACCTCGCGGTACGGTTTTTCGTCATCGTAGATGAATATCAGACCCCAGGTGTTGGCCAGGCCGGCCCAGGCCGGCGCGAATTCCGGATCGAGCTCGACGGCTCGTCCGAAATGGGTGAGAGCCGCATTCATTCCCTCCTTGCCACGACGATTCCACTCGTAGCGCCCGCGCAGGAATTCGTCGTAGGCAGCCGGATTCGAGGTCGGTTCCGACACGAGCGCTGTGCCAGTATCGCCGATCAGCGACACCTCCAGCGCCTCGACGATCGCATGCGAGATCTCGTCCTGTACGGCGAACACTCCCGAGAGCTCTCGAGTGTACGTGTCGGACCACAGGTGGAAGCCGTCTTCGGTATCGATCAACTGCGCGGTGATCCGCACCTGGTCTCCATCCCGTCGCACGCTCCCCTCGAGCACCGCGCCGACCCCCAGCTCTCGTCCGATTTCCCGCACGTCCTTCGAGGTTCCCCGATACGAGAACGACGAGGTCCGGGCCGCGACCTGGAGCTCGGGGATCCTGGTGAGGACGTTGAGAATCTCTTCCGCCATTCCGTCGGCAAAGTACTCCTGGTCTCCGTCCGGGCTCATGTCGGCGAACGGAAGCACCGCGACGGACGGACCGTCGGCGACCGCTTCGGCCTTGCTGACCACTAGCTCGCTGCCCCTCGGATCCCCTGCCGGCACCGACGGCTCCCGCACGAACACCATCCAGGTGGCGATCGCGAGAGCGCCGACCCCGACCAGGGCGAGAAGGCCGGAGGGCCATCTCCGGGACGCCGGCTGGGCCACGATTTCACTGATTTCCTGCGTGGTGGCCGGGCCGGTGCGTACGACTCCCCCTGGCGATTTTTCGTAGGCCCACGCCAGCACCACGGCGATCGGGAAGCCGAGCAGCGCCAGCACCGTCGTTCCGGTCAGAAACGCCTCAGGCAGGTGCAGCGCTTCCTGTAGCAGGTCGGCGACCTGGAGAACGACGAACGCCGTCGCGCCGTACACGGCCGCCACGCGAAACACGTGGCGCCGCTTGAGTTCGGCGAAGAACCGCTGGTAGGACGGGACGTCAGACATCGGTCAGGCGCTCACTTCGCCAGCCCGACACGCTTCATCGCCGCCTGGAATCGCGGGTCGGTTCGGATCGGGTCGTAGCCGGGATCTCGGAGTTCCGTCACGAATGGTGAGCCCGCGTCGATTCCCTGCTCCAACCAGCGGATAGCCTCGTCCGTTTCGCCGAGCGCCGCGTGGACCAATGCGATACGTGTGGGATCGGCACCCGACGTCGATTCCATGAGACTCCGGGCCTCCGCCTCGTCGCCCGCCCGAGCCAGAACACTTGCCAGCAAGATGCTGTAGTTGGCGTCGCCTGGGCTGAGTTCGAGCGTCTTTCGCCCGGCCTGAATGGCTTCTTCGTGCTGGCCGTTCATCGAATAGGCGAGGGAGAGCAGGATCCACGTGTAGTCGAAGTCCGGGAACCGCTCCACGGACCTGAGATACTGGGCGATCGCCGTATCGTAGTCACGTGCGAAATACTCACCGAATCCCACATTCGTATTGATGATACGGGACAGCGGATCGAGTGCGAGGGCCCGGCGCATTTCGATCCGCGACTCGTCGAATCGGCCCAACTCCGACAGCATGATTCCGTACCAGTGGTGCGCAGTGGCATGCCCCGGAACCAGTTCGATGGCCCGCTTCCATTCCCGTTCCGATGCCTCGAACTCGCCGAGATTCCGGAGATACAGCGCTCGGGCCGTGTGCGCTTCACCCTGCTGCGGATCGAGGTCCATGGCCCGGTCCAGCGACGACTCCACGACGGGCTTGATCTCGTCCAGGGTGAACGCATCCCACGAGTACAGGATCAGATAGGACTCGGCAAGCCCGGTGTGGGCGGGGGCGTACATGGAGTCGATCGCCACGGCTTCGCGAAACAGCTCGACTGATCGCAGCATGTTCTGCTTCTCGCGCGACGCGAGGAGAAACCGTGCCTCCGTGAGCCGGTCATACGCCTCCAGGCTCTCCGTTGGCGGCGGTCGGCTCGTGGATTGGTCCGCAGCCACGAGTGTCGCCTCAAGCGCGGCCGCGATCTGGCGTGCCACGTCGCTCTGGATGGCGAAGATGTTCGCCGCCGTCAGCTCCTCGTCGTAGGTCTCCGCCCACAGATGATCATCGGTCTCGGCATCGATTAACTGCACCGTGATGCGAACCCGTTCGCCCGACCGCTGGACGCTCCCCTCCAGTACGGTGGCGACGCCGAGCTCGCGGCCGATCTCCCGGATGCTGGTCTCGGTATCCCGGTATCGCATCACCGACGTCCGCGAGATCAGCTTGAGATCCTCGAGCCGGGACAGTTCCGTCAGGATGTCGTCGTGCACGCCATCCGTGAAGTACTCGTTTTCCGGATCGGCGCTGCGGTTGGCGAACGGCAGCACGGCGAGCGACGCCGCGTATTCATACGAGGGTTCGACCGTGGCCGGGTTCGGTTCGACACCTGCCTGTACTGCGACACTGTCGTTTGCGCGCTGCGGGCCGAGCACCCACCAGCCCGCCGTCGCGATCGCCAGGCCGCCGAGAAGTCCAAAGAACGCCGACGGCCACCTGTGGGATGCCGGCTGGGCCACGATCTCGTCGATCTGCTGCGTGGTGGCCGCCTCGGTTCGCGCGACGCCGTCGGCCGTCATCTCAAACGCCCACGCAAG
>JAENXO010000537.1 GCA_016649455.1 Gemmatimonadota bacterium
ATGCTGAGCCGCGATCGCAGCTTCCTCCGCGTGCACTCATGGCGTCTGCTGGTTGCCGCCCTGGTCCTCGGGGTCTTCGCAGCCACGGGATCGGTGGCCGGACTTACGATGGCTGCCACGCCGATCGCAACGTCAACGCACGCATCCGATTCCGAACTCCACGGGGAACGGCCATCCATGACTGACACCGATGCGGACACCGGGACGATCCAGGAACCAGCCGAAGCCAAGGCGGAGAAGAGCCGCTGGAAGAAGATCTGGGGCTGGGTGCTGATTGTTGCCTACGTACTCGGGTTCATCTCGGCGATCGACGCCATCATGTCGTCGCGTACCGAGCCCGGCGCCATCGCGTGGTCATTCGCCCTGGTGACGGTTCCGGTCGTATCCGTGCCGGCGTACTGGGTCCTCGGACGCAGCAAGTTCGAGGGTTACGTCGAGGCGTTCGCCGCTGCCGGTGACGAGTTCGAACAGCTCACGGCTGAGGCGATCGAGGGCATGGAGTCCTCCTTTGTCGAGTTCGAGACCAGGACGCCGGGGTTCGATGCGTTGCGCGGACTGGCGCGAATGCACCTGACGGGGGGCAACGACGCGGAGCTGCTGATCAACGGCGACGAGACATTCGACAGCATCATCGAGGGTATCGGACAGGCCCAGGCATACGTCCTGGTGCAGTTCTTCATCGTGCACGACGACGTCCTCGGCCGCCGCCTGAAAGACGCGATGATCGAGCGCGCCCGGGCGGGCGTGATGGTGGCATTCATGTACGACGAGCTCGGCACCGACATCACGAAGCAGTACAAGAAGGATCTGCGCGAAGCGGGCGTGAAAGTCACCCCTTTCGGCACGAGACAGGGCTGGCGCAACGAGTTCCAGCTGAATTTCCGGAATCACCGCAAGATCGTCGTGGTGGACGGAAAGACGGCGTGGGTAGGCGGACACAACGTCGGTGACGAGTACCTGGGGCACGATCCCGAGATGACTCCCTGGCGGGATACGCACGTCAAGCTGACCGGCCCGATCGCCGTCCAGACACAGGCGGTTTTCGAGCTGGACTGGTACTGGGCGCAGCGGGAGTTTCTTGGCCTGAACTGGAATCCGCAGCCCGCGCCGGATTCGGCCGACAAGATCGGGATCATCATGGCGACCGGTCCGGCCGACCCGCTCGAGACTGCCGGCATGTTCTTCGTGCACGCCCTGAACTCGGCGCAAGACCGGATCTGGATCACCGCGCCATACTTCGTACCGGACGAGGCGATCGTGAAGGCGCTGATGCTCGCCAGCCTGCGGGGCGTCGATGTCCGGATCCTGGTTCCCGGCATCGTGGACAAGTGGCTCGCGGACCGGGCCATGTACCACTATATGGAGCTGCTCGCGGACTCGAACATAAAGTTCTACATGCACCGACCCGGATTTCTGCACCAGAAGGTGATGGTGATCGACGACGCGATCGCGTCCGTCGGGACTCACAACTTCGACAATCGGTCCTTCCGGCTGAATTTCGAGATTTCTGCGGTGATCTACGACGAAGAGTTCACCACGGAAGTTGCCGAGATGCTCGAGCGGGACATGGCCACGAGCGAATTGCTCGACCCCACCACGTTCAAGGACAGACCGTGGTTGTGGAGGTTCAGCGTAAACTTCGCTCGTCTGTGGGCGCCGGTGCTGTAGCGGTCAGGGCGACGCCGGACTGCGGTCAGGGCGAAGGAGTCATCTCCAGCAGGCCTGACCGAGGCACCGTGAACCGGTACACGCCGGGCGCCAGCTCGACGGTGCCCGTACCGATTTCGCGACCTCTGGTGTCCAGCACGCGGTAGTCGAACGAACCCATGCGTGATCCCACTTCGAGCACGATGCGCCCAAGGTGGCCTGCGTTTACCACGTCCAGCGCCCTGCTCCCGTGATCTTCCGGCACGCGAACTACCATGTCTCCATACACGGCGACGATGCGCTTTTCATCGGTCACCGCCTCGATCAGCGGATAGTTGGCCAGCGGCGCGTGCGGGATGAATTCCCCGTCCAGCAGAACATCTCGATTCCGG
>JAENXO010000097.1 GCA_016649455.1 Gemmatimonadota bacterium
CTTCCGACACGCTCTCCGACACCCGACCTTCACCGGACTCGCGGAACGTCGCGACCCGGATCAGATAGTCGTTCGAGTCACCGAACTGCTGGATCTGCGCGCCTTCGAGACCCTCGGCTCCGATCGCGTCGCGCACATCGCCGACCGAAGTCGGTTCGACGAATTCGACCTGGAACAGCGTGCCGCCCGTGAACTCGACGCCCTGCCGCAGTCCGGTGTGCAGGAACAGAGACACGAGGCCGACTCCCAGCACGATGCCGGACAGTATGTAGGCTCGCTTGCGCTGCGCGAGAAAATCGTAGTGCGCGTCTTTAAAGAATCTCATCAGTCAGGTGTCCGTCGAGTCAGATGTTCAGTTCCTCGGTCGGCCCGCGCCGCTCGAGATAGAACAGGAATAGTGTCTTGGTCACGAACAGGGCCGTGAAGAACGAGGCGATGATCCCGATGCTCAACGTCACCGCGAAGCCGCGGACCGGGCCGGTTCCGAACTGGTACAGGATCGCCGCCGTGATCAGCGTCGTGATGTTCGCGTCGACGATCGCGGACGTGGCGTGCTGGAAACCCTGATCTACCGCAGTCCGGGCCGTCTTTCCGCCATCCAGTTCCTCACGGATGCGCTCAAAGATCAGCACGTTTGCGTCCACGGCCATACCGACCGAGAGGATCAGGCCTGCGATGCCTGGCAGCGTAAGCGTCGCGCCGAGCCCGGCCAGTCCGCCGAGCACGAGGACCACGTACACCCCCAGCGCAATCACCGCCATCAGTCCCGCGATCCTGTAGTACCACACCATCATGAGCACGACGCCGGCCAGGCCGATGAGAAACGCGTTCCGGCCCCTGCGGATGGAATCGGCGCCGAGCGACGGGCCGATCGTCCGCTCCTCGACGATACGGATCGGCTGCGGCAGAGCACCGGCCCGGAGCACCAGGGCCAGGTCCTGCGCCTCCTGGAAGGCGGATCCTGCACCGAGCTCGATCTGCGCCCGCCGGCTCAGCGTCTGCCGGATCACCGGAGCGCTCTGCACCCGGCCGTCCAGCACGATCGCCATCAGACGCCCGACGTTCCGGCCGGTACCGCGCTCGAAGATCCGCGCTCCCTGGCGCGTCATCTCGAACGGTACGATCGGCTGGTTGAATTGCGGGTCGCGCGTCGCGGGACCTGCATCGGCCAGGTATTCACCCGTGACGAGCGGCTCGGCTTCGAGCACGTACAGCTCGCGATAGGCCGCACCGGAAGTCGACTGCGGAGTGACCCCCCATGCGAGTGTGGTGTTCCGCGGCAGGGCAGTCTTGAACGCCGGCAACTCGATGTACCGGGTAACCGTAGGCACGTTCTCCTCGGCGACGAGGAACACGCCCGGTCGTCCCGACTCGAGCAGCAGCCCCGTGAGCGGACGCAGCGACGGCTCCTGGCTCGGCGCGTCCTCGGGGACCAGCCCGCTGTCCGGCGCCGCCTGTTCCCCCGCATCCTGCGGGATCTCGTCCGCAGCCGTCGAGTCACCTTCCACCGCTCCGAGCGTGTCGGTTCCAGCTTCACCGAGCAGCTGGGTGAGCGCCGGAGCCGGCACCTCCTCCACTGCGGCGGCGGGGAGATTCTCCGCGCCGATCGCCTGCACGATCGCCCGATCCAGGCGCGGCAGCGCGTCCCGCACGTTGTCGTCCTCCCGGACGATCATGAACTGGAGGAACGCGGTCCGCTCGACGATCGCTTTGGCCCGCTCCGGATCGTCGATCCCCGCGAGCTCGACGATGATTCGATCGTCTCCGACGCGCTGAATCGTGGGTTCCCGAACGCCGAACTCGTCGATCCGGTTCCGGACCGTCGTCAGGGTCCGCTCGATCGCGTCCGCCCTCGCTTCATCGGTGAGCGTTCCATCGGGATCGTCGATCTCGACGGCGAGATGCATTCCGCCCTGCAGATCGAGTCCCAGGTTGATCGCCGGAATCTTCTGTCCGTCCGGGCCCTCCTTCGGAACCAGGGACCAGATGCACATGGCCAGAAGGCCGATGATTACGAGAAATCGATTTCGAATTGCGCGCATGGATTACGAACCGGGCTAGTCGATGTCAGCCTCTGCAACCGCCCCCTCGGGCGGTTCCGACCTAAGCGGTAAAAGCTACGACCGATCAGCTCCCGGCGAAAGAACCGTGCCCCGGCATGGGCCGGGGCGCGGGAGTGGCGTCAGTTCAGCTTCGCGGCCGGTCAGCCCGCTGCCGGAGCGTCCTTGTGAAGCCCCGTCTTGCGAAGGATGTCGTTCATCAGGCACCAGCCGGTGAGCCCCGACTGCAGCAGGTTGAACCCGACGAACGCAGTGAACAGGAAAAACCACGGGCTGACCCAATAGCCAAGCGCGAGACTGATGAGCACCAAGCTCCCGGCGATCACTCGAATCTTGCTTTCCAGCGTCATGTCATTCTCCTCCCGCCTCCGTCAGGAGGCTTCACGTGAATCCGATTGGTACGGTCAGCCTTCAGTCAGGCGTGCCGTCTTCGTCGCAGCCGCAGGCGGCGGCCCGGGCAACGTCGAGCTCGAACGCCCGGATCGGGTGCCGGGGATCCTCGACGCCGGTACAGGAACGCACCGCCGCGAGGACATCATCCGCCTGTTCCTTCGACACGAAAGCGAACACCATGCGCGAACGGAAGGGCGCGGTCTCGCCGTACCAGCCGGCGGCCTGTCCGGAGGAATGTCCCTCCAACGACATCTGGCTGTACACTCCGACTCCGAGATCCTTCAGCAGGCGCCCCACACACTCCTCATCTCCCTCCAGGTACATCAACAGAATCATCTTCATGGTGTAACCTCGTAGCTCCAGTCGTGGTCCGGCCGGCTCACGCGGTCGGTGCGGGCGCGGGCTCCACCGGCGGCGGAACCGTCTCTTCTTCCACCGAGACCGCCTCCAGTACGAGCTCGTCAGTCTCGTCTCGAGGCCTGCGGATCAGGAAGTAGATCCCCGGCACCACGATCAGCGTCAGGACGGTCGAGGCCAGTGACCCGAAGATCAGGGACACGGCCAATCCTTCGAAGATCGGGTCGAGCAGGATCACGAACGCCCCGATCACCACGGTTCCCGCCGTCAACGCAATCGGGCGCGTCCGCACCGCCCCGGCTTCGATCACCGCCTGCTTCAGCGGGATTCCCGCGTTCAGCCGGGCCTCCAGGTAATCGATCAGTAGGATTCCGTTGCGCACCATGATTCCAGCCAGCGCGATCATCCCGATCATCGACGTGGCTGTGAAGAATGCCCCCATGATCCAGTGACCGGGGGCGATGCCCACCAGGGTCAGGGGGATCGCGGTCATCATCACGAGCGGCGTGACGAAGCTCCCGAACCAGGCCACCAGGAGTCCGTAGATCAGCAGCAACGCGCCGGCGAAGGCGATCCCGAGATCCCGGAACACCTCGTAGGTCACCTGCCATTCTCCATCCCATTTCATCACGGGCTGCTCGACGCTGCCCGGCTGGCGGGTGTAGAGCTGACCCAATGACGCGCCGCTGGGCAGCGGGATCTCGCCCACCTGGTCCTTGAGGTCGAGGATCGCGTACACCGGGCTCTCCTCCTCGCCCGCCACTTCGGCCATCACGTACATGACCCGCTGGCCGTTTTTCCGGTCCACCACCTGTGGCACCGTCGAATCCTTCAGCTGCACCAGCTCGCCGATCGGCACCATCTCACCCGTGGCGGAAGCCACGTGCAGCCCTCCGAGCCTGCCCGGTCCCGATCGCTCGGACTCGGGCAGACGGACCCGGACCGGGATCGGCTGTCTCGCTTCGGGGGCCGACAGGTGTGTGGCGACGTGACCTCCGAGTCCCACCCGGAGCCCGTGCACCACCTGCTCCTTCCGCACGCCCGACAGAGCCGCCTTCTCTTCGTCCACTTCGAATCGCAGTTCACGCTGCGGCGAGGTCAGCGACCAGTCCACGTCCACCACACTCGGATGGGCGACGAACAGCTCCATCACGTCCTCGGCCACCGCCCGCTGCTGCGCCGGATCCTGGCCATACACCTCCGCGACCAGCGTGCTGATCACCGGCGGACCGGGCGGCACTTCGACCACCTTGGCCCGCACATCAACGCCGGCGGCCGCGACCACCGAGTCGACGATCGGCCGGATGCGGCGGGCGATGTCGTGGCTCTGCTCCTTCTTGAGCCCGAACATCCCCTTCCGGTTCCTGAGTTCCTTCGGGATGTTGACCTGGATGTCCGCCACGTTCGATCCCTGGCGGAGATAGTAGTGGCGGATCAGTCCGTTGAAGTTGAATGGCGCCGCCGTGCCGGCGTACACCTGCACGTCGTGCACCTCGGGCACGCCCTGCAGCCCGAACGCCACGTCGAGCGCTACCGCGGTGGTCCGCTCGAGCGATGTCCCCTCGGGCAGGTCGAGGATGATCTGCACCTCGGTCTTGTCGTCGAACGGCAGCATCTTCACCGCCACCGAGCGGTTGAGAAACAGCACGGTCGAGGCGAGCAGAAGGCCGAAGACGACGAGCAGTGACACGATCAGCCTGCTCGGCCGGTCGAGCAGCGGCTCCATCACCGCCTTGTAGGCCCGATAGATCTTCGTTTCCTCGAGCACGTACTTCGGCGCATCGTCGTCCTGGCCGTGTGCCTTGCCGAGCAGCCGGAAGGCCAGCCACGGCGTGCCGATCAGAGCCACCATGAGCGAGAACATCATCGCCAGGCTCGCGCCGATCGGCATCGGACTCATGTACGGGCCCATCAGGCCGGATACGAACAGCATCGGCAGCACTGCCGCGATCACGGTCAGAGTGGCGAGGATCGTCGGGTTTCCGACCTCATCCACCGCAGTCCGGGCAGCCGCGCGCAGCGGCCGGTCCCGCATCTTGAAGTGCCGCTCCATGTTCTCCGCCACGATGATCGAGTCATCGATCACGATTCCAGTGACGAAAATCAGGGCGAACAGGGTCACCCGGTTCAGCGTGTAGCCGAAGATCTGGTACACGAACAGCGTGAGCGCGAAGGTGATCGGGACCGCCAGCATCACGACGAGCGCGCTTCGCCAACCCATGAAGATCGCGACCACGATGCCGACGGCGAACACCGCACCGATCAGATGCTCCTTGAGTGTCGCCACCTTCTCGCGCGCGGTCTCCCCGTAATTCCGGGTGACGAGGGCCTCGACATCCGACGGAATCACCCGGCCTTCGAGGCGCTCCAGCGTGTGCTCGAGGTCGTGCCCTACCTGCGTGGCATCGGCTCCGGGCCGCTTCGAAACGGCGATCGTCACCTGCGGAGCCAGGGCTTCGCCCGGCGTTCCGTGAAAGGTGTAACTCGCGACTTCTGCCGGTCCGTCCTTTACTTCGGCCACGTCCTTGATCTGCACGAGGCGACCGTCGTTCACTCCGAGGACGACGTTGGCCACGTCTTCGGCGTTGGTGAGAAACGGTCCCCCGACTACTCGCACGACCTGGTCGTCCTGGGAGTAGTGCCCGGACTCCATGCTCACGTTGGCTGCCTTCAGACGCTCGACGACCATGCCGGGATCGATCCCCAGCTCGGCCGCCCGTCCCGGGCGCAGTTCGACCCGGATTTCCCTCGGCGAGCCACCGATCACGTTCACGTCGCGGACATCTGGCACGGCCTCGAGGGAAGTCGCGACCTCCTCGGCGACCCGGCGGATATCCTCCGGCGGGCGGTCGGCGGTGAGCGTGGCCGTGAAGAACGGCACGTCGTCGATGCTGACGGTCTTCACCAGCGGAAACTGCAGCCCCGCCGGCATGCGGTCCGCGTACTTCAGCAGCGTCGCGTAGAGCCGGACCAGGCTGTCCTCCAGGTCACGCCCGACTTCGTAGCGCACCGTGACCAGGCCGAAGCCCGGCTGCGCGTGGCTGTAGACGTATTCGACCCCGTTGATCCCGGACAGGACGTTCTCCAGCGGAATCAGCGCCCGGTTCTCCACCTCCTCGGGCGATGCACCCGGCATCGGGAGGTAGATATCGGCCAGCGGGACGATGATCTGGGGCTCCTCTTCACTGGGCAGCGTGGAGGTCGTGTAGACTCCGAGCGCCAGGGCCGCGACCAGGAGAAGCGGCGTGATCTTCGAGACGAGAAAAGCGTCGGCCAGCCGTCCCGCGATTCCCCCCTTCATCGCGCCCCCTCACCCGCTTCCGCGGGTTTCCAGGTCTCCTCGCGCACGTCACCGGCCGTCGCTCCGTCGAGGATCGTCGGAGACGGAGTCCGGACCACGCGCGCATCGGAATCGAGCCCCGACAGTACCTCGACCATCCCCTCGGCCGTCCGGCCCGGCCGGATCCAGCGCAGCCGCAGGGTACCGTCCTCCAGCGCGAACACTCCCGTGAGCTGCCCCTCCCGTACGAGCGCGTCGCTCGGCACCAGCAGGCCAGCCTCCTCGATTCCCGCGACCGCGATCCGGACGAAGGTGCCCGGCAGGGGAACTCCCTCCGCGGCGTCGTCGAATCGGGCTTCGAGCCGGAACCGGTTGCTGGCCCGCTCGATCACCGGCACCCTGCGCGTAACTGTGGCCGGCCAGTGGCGGCCCGTCTCCTGGTCCAGGATCCGGACCGTATCGCCGACCGCGATGCGGCTGACCAGCGGAGCCGGGGCGTCGGCGACGATCTTGACGCCGCTCGATCCCGAGACCGTGATGACTGGCTGTCCCGGCGATGCCATGTCACCCGGATCCACGTACCTCGCAGTTATGGTTCCGGCGAACGGGGCCTTGAGAACGACGTAATCCCGGCTCGCCCTTGCCTCGTCCAGGTTCGCCTCAGCCATCTCCATCCTGGCCCGGGCCTGGTCGAGTTCCTGGTCGGTCGCGGCGCCGTCCCGCACCAGGTTCTCGAGCCGGCTGTAAGTCTTCCGGGCCACCGTGACGTTCGACTCGGCCGCCGCCACGCTGGACTCGACGCCCGCGTCATCCAGGCGGACGAGCGTCTGGCCGGATCGAACCTGCGCGCCCACGTCCACGAGCACCGCTCGAACCGTACCGCTGGCACGGGTCGCCAGCTGTGCTTCCTCCTCGGCCACGACGCGTGCCGCCACGAGCTGCGAACCGGCAGCCCGGACTACCTGGCTGACGGTGACGTCCTGCGGCTCGTCAGTTCTCTCCACCTGGCCCGGCTCGCCGCGATCGCAACCGGCCACGGTGAGCGTGAGCATCGGAATCAGGAACAGCAATGATCGCTTCATAGAAGTCACTCGCTCGTGTGTTGCGTGGTCACGTATCGCAGGCGGGCCTCCGCCATCCGGTAGCCGGCCGTAGCATTGATAGCCCGGCTGCGCGCCTGGGCGGCCCGGGAGTCGGCGGCGAGAAGGTCGGTCGCCGTAGCGAGCCCCTCGTCGAACCGCATTCGCATCAGGTCCCGCCCCAGGGAGGCGGCGCTGTCCCCCATAACCGCGGCGCTGGCCGCGCGGCGCGCCGCATCCACCGCGTCGCTCGCTTCGAGCACCTCCGCTCGTGCCGAGCGCAGGGTCGCGTCGTACCGGGTCTCAGCCATCGCGCGCTGAGCATCTGCCCGCTTCGTGTCGGCGCTTCGGCTGAGTCCCGAAAAGATGTTCCAGCGCAGGGCGAGTCCGCCCACCCAGTTGTCTCCATCTGACTGGAAAAGACCGTCTCCATGCATCGAATAGCCCGCGAACGCATCCAGCTCCGGCAGGTAGCCGAGCTTGGCTCGACTGCTGTTCGCGGCCGCGGCCTGGCGGGCCCGGTCCAGCGCGTGCAGGTCTGCGCGCAGGGTCGGGTCGAATCCGGCGAGCTCCGTACTGCCGCCCGCACCGGCGGCCGCTGCGCTTTCGCCTCCATGCGGATCCGCCGCGGCAAGGTGCAGAGTGTCTGTGAGTACCGGCCTCACTTCCGGTCCCCAGCCCAGGAATACCGCGAGCTGGCGATACGCATCTGATTCCCGGCGCTCGGCATCGATCCGGGCGGCCACCGAGCCCTGCAGGTCGGCTTCCGCCTGCAGAACTTCGGCGCGTGTGAGGAATCCCTCGGCCTCCCGGCGCGCGAACACGTCGCGGGCAGAGCGAGCTGCTTCCTCGGATCGCTCCGCGGCCCGGGTCTGGGCCGAAGCCCTCTGTGCCTCGTAGTACAGGACCTCGGTCTGCAGCACCGTGGCTTCCCGGGTCCTCAGTTCCTGCCAGTCGGCGGCGTCCGCCGCGCTGGATGCGGCCGAGCGTCCCGCCCACACCTGGGGGCTGAGGAGCTTCCACTGGAGGGAGGCGCCGGTCGCCCAGTCGCTGATCGCGTCCGGGTTGTTCAACGCATCGAGCGCGAGATCGGATTCACTGAAGATC
>JAENXO010000289.1 GCA_016649455.1 Gemmatimonadota bacterium
CTCGCGATCCGGTTCCTGCGAGGCCGAAGACCCGGAGAAGTGTCCGACGGCGACGGCGCCTGACACTCTTCCGGGCCACGTACCACAGACTGCCTCCTACACGGGCGCGTTGCAGCCGTCGAGGCAACCCCTGTACAGGTGGATGCAGGGCTCATCGTTTCCGATGGGCGCTGCGCCGGCCTGGCACAACACGCTGATCGTTTCGCAGTAGATCCTGCACAGTTTGCCGGCGGCTTCAGCCGCCGGAGCCTCCGCCGGTACAGGAGGCAGCGCCGCAAGCAGAAGTGCGACGCCGGTCAGCAGGCGAATTCTCATCGGTCCTCCTCTCTGGACTTCACAGGTACTTGTTGACGTTGCAGCCGGCCAGACAGCCGGCGATATACAGATTGCACCGCCAAGAATCGATTTCCTCGCAGTTCTCGGCGGCTTTCTCGCCGCAGTAGTCCGTACAGCTCGTCTTTGCTTTCTCGGCCAGCGCCTCGGGCGGAGTGACGCCGGTAACGAATCCGGCGAGGGCCAACGCGGCGAGCGCCGCGGTCAGACGTGATCACATGAATACCTCCCGTTGAGGGAATGGAATGGAGCCGCCCGCTCCGTCGCTTCGAGCGGCATCAGGGACCCGCGTGCCTTTCGCGGGCGAGGGGTGCAGTCAGCAGAGTCCAGGCTGCGTCCGGACTGAGAACTCCTTCGCGTCGATCCAGCATCCGGCCGTCGATTCCGATCGAGACCGCGGTCGGCACGACCTGGATCCGCAGCGCGCCCAGGAATTCGGCCACATCCAGCGGCTGGAGGGTCGGCATCCCCGGTAACTCCCGGGCGGTCCAGGCGGCTGCATCCGGGTGGTTTCCGACCGCCACGGTGATCAACCTGGAATCGGGAGCACGTCCGAGCGCCTCTCTCCATGCCGGGGTCGAGCTTTTGCATGCCGGGCAGGTCGTGAGGAACACGAGGACCGTGGCAGGAGCGAGGCTGCCGAGGGTCACGGTGTCGCCGGTCGAGAGGTTCCGCAGCAGAATCCCCGCAGGTACCCGCTCGCCTGGATCGACGATTCGCCTTTCACGGAGCGCGGGCACGACCCGATCGCGAGCCACGAGACCGAATGCGACCGCGAGCGCAACCACGGTCAGTCCGTTCAACAGCCAGTCCAACTTCTTTCGACCGGAACTCATGGAACTCTCCTCGCATTCCGTTTCGGCGGCGCGCTTCGACGGTCGGTTCCGCCGGTCAACGAGTGTTCAACCGGAGTGGGGGTGCGGCTGGATGATCGGTCCGTGACGGGCTCGTCGAGTGTGATGCCGTGGATAGATCTGATTCGCCGAGCGGCGATGGAATGGAGATTGAGGCTGCGCTGCGGCGGCACTTCGGCCACGACGGCTTTCGTCCGGGCCAGGCAGCGATCGTCTCGGCAATTCTGGCGGGACGGGATGTGCTCGGCGTGCGCACGACGGGATCCGGAAAGTCGCTGTGTTTCCAGCTTCCGGCCGTAATGTCGTCGGGTTCGACCATCGTGGTGTCACCGCTCATCGCCCTGATGCGGGACCAGGTCGAGGGACTTCGGCGCCAGGGCATCGATGCCGCGGCTCTCACATCGGCCACCGGCCGTTCGGAACGGTCGGAGCTGCTCCGGCGTCTCGGCACGACACCGCCGCGCCTCGTGTACGTGTCGCCGGAGGGACTCGCGACCGGCCTGGGGCGTTCCCTGTCGGCTGTGCTGCAGCCGGCGCGCGTCGTGATCGATGAGGCGCACTGCATCAGTGATTGGGGACACGACTTCCGGCCTGAGTACCGGAATATTCTCCCGTGGCTCGAAACGGCAGGGAGGCCTCCGGTGGCGGCGTTCACCGCGACCGCGACTCCCGGGACGCGGCGCGACATCGAGGATTGTCTCGGACTGCGTGACCCGGTGCGATTCGTATCTTCCATCAATCGTCCGAATCTCCGGTGGGAGGTCCACGTGTCCGGGGAACCCGGCTTCGCGCTGGAATCGATCGTGACGGCCGTCCTGCAGTCGCTTCGAGAGGGAGAGGGAGCGTCAGCGCTGATCTACGTCCTGTCCCGGGCTGGAACCGGTCGTCTGGCCCACTCCCTCCGTTGCCGGGGTGCACCCGCGGTGGCGTACCACGCGGGCATGGACTCAGCCACGCGGTCGCGACTCCAGGATGATTTCGCACGAGGGGTCCACCGGGTGATGTGCGCGACGAACGCATTCGGCATGGGTGTCGATCATCCGACGATCCGCCTCGTGGCCCACCTGGGGATGCCGGCGGCCCTCGAGGCGTACGTCCAGGAGGCTGGAAGAGCCGGGCGGGACGGCCAGCCCGCCCGCTGTCTGCTGCTGCCGCTGCCGGGCGATGATCGTCTTCACCGCGCACGGATACGGTCGCGGCGGAAGACGGATCCCGGGACGTCGCCCGACCAGCGGGCGTCCAACCGGCGGATCGCGGCGCTGGCGCACCGACGACTCCTGGCCATGCGTTCTTATGCCCGGACGCGAGGCTGCCGCCGTACGTCCATCGCCAGGTATTTCGGTGAGCCGGAGCCGGTGTGCACGGGCTGCGACAGTTGCGGATCGGGCGGATGAGAATCAGGCTGTGGTCACTCCGGGCAACCCCGAACCGGGTCCCGATGGTCGGAGATTGCGAAGCCGCCCCTCTGTGCGGTGCGAACTCGTCGAACAGGATGCAGACATGCGAATTCCGTTTCTGTCGTGCTCCGCTCTCGCCTCCGGCGGGTCGCTCGCCGTAGCGCTGTGCGCCGGCCTCCAGCTGACCGCGGAGTCGGCCCCGGCCCAGGAGCCGATTCGATTCGGGTCACCCGACGCGGTCGCCGCCGAACCGCGTGGCTCCATCTCCGGGATTCGGGTGCAGCAGGGAGGAAGCGTACTCGTCGCCGACGGAGTGGAAGCTCGACTCGTCCGGCTGTCCCCGGACCTGGCGGAGGCGACGGTCATCGGCAGGGAGGGACAGGGCCCCGATGAGTACCGGCAGCCCGACGGCCTGTTCGCGTTGCCCGGCGACTCGACCCTGATGACGGACCTGGGCAACGGCCGGCTCGCGGTGCTGGCGCCGGACGGATCTATCGTCCGGACTGCGCCGATCGCGCGGGATGGCGAGAATGGCGGAATGATGCTCGTGCTGCCCGAGGCAACGGATGCCGAGGGAGGAATCTGGTTCGCGTCGCGGGGCGGGATGCGAAGGCAAATGAGTCTCGACGATTCCGTGCAGGTTCGCCGGCTGGACCCCGCGACAGGAGAGATGAAGACCGTGGCGCGCCTGGCACCTCCGCCGATGACCAGTTCGACGAGCGGAGGCGCCAACAACATGCAGCAACGGATCATGCCGATCCCGTTCGGCGCCGAGGACGCGTGGTCGGTCGGAGCGGGCGGCCTCGCGGTGGTCCGGGCGGAGCCGTACCGCGTCGAACGCATTCGTCCCGACGGATCCGTGGTCATCGGGCCGGAGGTGGAGTGGGAGCCCGTGCCGGTCAAGCGCGCCGACCAGGAGGAATGGCTGGACGGCCTCACCGGAGGTCTGTCAGTGATGGTCTCCGAGGAGAACGGCGTGCGGAACACGAGCCTCAGTCGTGGTGGCAGCCGGCCGCCCGGCATGGACGCGGAATCGTTCGAATGGCCCGAGACAAAGCCCGCCATCTCTTCGCGCGGCGCACGAATCGACTTCGCCGGCCGGGTCTGGGTGCGCCGAAATGTGAAGGCAGGTGAGCCTCCTCTGTACGACGTATTCGATCATGAAGGGCGCAGGACGGGTCAGGTCGAGCTCCCGCCGGACCGGACTCTCGTCGGCTTCTCGCAGGACTACGTCTATCTGGCTCGGACAGACGAACTGGACTTCCGCTGGCTCGAGCGGTATGCGGAGCCGACGATCAGCGCAGGGAGTCGATGAGGCCTGACTGGACGGGGTGCCCCGGTTTCCCGGCGCGGCCGATTCCGGTAATTTCCGGGTCTCGTCGGGAGGTGGCCGGAGTCGTCTCCGTCCCCTGCCGGACAGCCGGAAAAGCCACGCAGGCAGGCCTCGAGCTGGGGAGCACATGACCGATCTGGACCTGTACTTCGAAGACCACCACCACATGCTTCGCGACATGGTTCGCGAGTTCGCGGAAGCGGAAATCGCCCCGATAGCCGCCGGGTTCGACGAGTCAGAACAGTTTCCGTGGGAATCCGGCAAGAAGATGGCGGAGCTGGGCCTGTTCGGAATCCCGTTTCCGGAGGAATACGGCGGCGC
>JAENXO010000470.1 GCA_016649455.1 Gemmatimonadota bacterium
CTCTATCGTTCCTGGTTCCATCAACGCGATCTCACTGCTGAAGGTCTGCATACGATGCGAAAGGGGGGACTCGAACCCCCACGGCCTCTCGGCCACCAGCTCCTAAGGCTGGCGCGTCTGCCAGTTCCGCCACTTTCGCCCGCTGAACTGGAGCGACCATCATTCTAACCCCGGGCGCTCGAACGGGCCACGCGAGTAACGGAAGGTCAGACTGACGGAACGGAGGAATAAAACGAAGGCGGACGGCGATCGCGGGGGACCGCCGTCCGCCTTCCAACTCGATCGCTATCGGATCAGCGTGGAGCCGACGGCAGCGGTACGCTGACCGGCAGCGTCTCGCCCTGCAACGGATCGAACACCAGCAGGCTGACTACGTCTCCCGGACCGACCTTGCTGAGCGCGTCCCGATACTCGGCCACGCTCGTCACGTCCGACCGATTGACGCTGACGATCACCGGGTGATCGCTGCGACTCACCTGGCGCCACCGGGGGAAGAACTGCCCGAATTGCGCCATCTCCGCCACTACGACTCCATCCAGCTGGTCGGGAAGGTCCAGAGCCCGGCGGGCATCGCTGGAAATCTCCTCGACCGTAAGCCCGAGGGGATCCGGCTCGCTATCCGACACTTCCGGTGCCACGGTGGCCGTCTGCACCCTCTCCGCCTCTTCGAGCGTGACGGATACGGTTCGCCGGCTGCGGTCATAGTCCACCAGCTCCACCCGGACCGTTTCACCCGGATCGCGCGAGCGGATCTTCCGCTGCAGGTCGTTCACCGACTCGACCTGCTCTCCATCGATCGCGACGATGAGACTCCCGACGTCGATCCCGGCTCTGCTGGCGGCGTTTCCTTCCTCTACGAACAAGACCTGCGCGCCGAGCGGTCGGTCGAGCCCGTAGTCCGTCGCGATCGGTGCGTCCACCGCACCGATCTGCACTCCGATCAGCGCCCGGCGGACCTGTCCGTACTCCACCAGGTCGTCGATCACTTCACGCGCCAGGTCGATCGGAACGGCAAACCCGTAGCCCTCGTACGTTCCGCTCCGCGAGGCGATCGCCGCGTTCACTCCGATCACCTCCCCTCGCGCGTTGACCAGCGGTCCTCCCGAATTCCCCGGGTTGATCGCCGCATCGGTCTGGATGAAGTCTTCGATCGCGCTGTTTTCCTCGATGATCCTGATGTTGCGGCCCTTCGCGCTGATGATGCCCGCCGTAACCGTCATGGTGAGCGGCGAGGGACCTGCGGTGAATCCCGGGCTGCCCACGGCGAGGACCCACTCGCCAACCCGCGAGCCGTCACTCGTGCCGAGCGTGGCGGCCGAAAGGTCGTCGGCATCCAGCTTCAGCAGGGCGATATCGGTCGTCGCATCGCGTCCGACGAGACGAACGTTGTCGAACCGCCGCCGATCGTAGAGCTCCACCGTGATCCGGGTCGCTTCTTCGACGACGTGATTATTGGTGACAATGTAGCCGTCTTCGCTGATGATGAACCCGGAGCCACTGCCGCGGACGGTCGGGGGCACCTCCGGCTGGAAGTGGTTGAACGGTTCGGGAAGCTGTTCCTGCCGCCCGTGCTCGGGAATGTCCCGGTCAACGTAGATCGTGACTACGGCCGGCGTGATCCGTTCCGCGATCTCCGCGAAGCCGTCCATCGGCAGCATCTCGGAGCCGCCGGCACTCGAATTCGTGGATACCAGCCGAAGAGGCGGATTGTGGTCCTGTGCCACGCCTGGTGGCGTGAGATCGAAACGGGCCGCGATTCCGAGCCCGATTCCGAATGCAACGAGGGCCGTGAGGATCAGATTCAGCTTGCTGCGCAAAGGGTCGTTCATCGTCACTCGTCGATTTCAGGGTCCAGGGCGGTGCACGAACGTAGCCACGCGTGGGTTGATATGACTCGAGAGCCTTCCGGGTTCCGCAGTCGGCAGATTGGACAGTCAGCCCTGGTTCAAGGTTGCCCAAAACGCCGGACGGCGCCCCGAAGGACGCCGTCCCCGGCGGACCCCGGTGGTCCGCCCGCGTTTCCGGCCGCTGCGCTACTTCTCGTCCGCCTCCTCGACGATCTCGTAGTCCGCCTCGACGACGTCCTCATCTGAGACGCCGGTTCCGCCGGTCGCAGTCTCGTCCGCGGCACCCGGATCGAATCCTTCATCCGAGGGGCCTGTCTGCTCGCCCATGCCGGCCTTCGCGTAGATCTGCTGAGCGGCCGCCTGGACAGCCTGCTGGATATCCTCCGCGGCTGCCTGGATTTCTCCCTGGTCGTCCTGCTTCAGGGCCTGCCGCCCCCGCTCCAGTTTGGCCTCGATCTCCTCCCTGGCCGAGTCATCGATCGATTCCTTCCACTCCTCGATGTTCTTCTCGGTCTGGTAGATCAGAGAGTCGAGACGGTTCCTGGCCTCGGCCTTCTCACGCCGATCCTTGTCCTCACTGGCGTGCGCGTCGGCGTCCTTCATCATCTTGTCGATCTCGGAGTCGGA
>JAENXO010000466.1 GCA_016649455.1 Gemmatimonadota bacterium
AGCTCGAGGCTGTCGTGGACCGGGTATTTCCGCTGGCCGGGGCCGCGGAAGCCCACACTTACATGGAAGAGAACAGGAACCTGGGCAAGGTGATGCTCAGGGTCAGGGACTGATCCCGTCAAAATCGGGAAGGCTCAGATTCTCCTGCAGTCCGACGATCCCGTCCTCCATCCACAGGTAGTCCCCGTCCAGTACGGCCCGCGCCGTCTCATACATCCGACTGTCATCGTTGCTGTCCAGCTCGCGGAACAGCTGATCGACCCTGCGACGCGCCTGGCGGCAGAACAGGTCAGCGAGACTTACCGCCTGTTCCGCATCCGGGTTGCCGGTGCGCACGAGCATCTGTGCGCGTCCAGCGGTCGCGGCAATCGCGAACAGCTCTGCGCCAATATCCACTGCCCTGAACAGCAGCATCTGTCTTCGCTGCAGCCCTGCTCCGTAGCGCATCATCTTGTGGAACAGCTTCCGCGCGAGGCGACGCGAAGTCCGGTTGACGTACCGCACATGCGTGCGCAGCGCGCCGTATTCCCTCGGAGTCCTGCCGCGCGGGAGCCACTGCTTCGGGTACCAGACCGCGTAGAAAGCCAGGACTTTCGGAAGCATCGCGAGTTTCCCGCCGAACGACAGATCGCCCTCGACGAGTGGGCCGGCGACATCCAGGTGTTTGTCGAGTGCCTCTCGCGCGATGAACAGCCGCATGATCTCGCTCGAACCCTCGAAGATGCGGTTGATCCTGAAGTCCCTCAGCATTCGCTCCAGCGGAACCGGCTTCTCCCCCCGGGCGAGGAGCGAGTCCGCCCTTTCATACGCCCTCCCGCCACGTGTCTGTACCGCCTCGTCGATCAGCTCCCAGCCGAATTCCGTGTTGAACAGCTTCGCAATCGCTGCCTCGAGCCGGATGTCGAATCCGCCCCTGTCCACCATGATCGCAGACAGCTCGGCTACCGCTTCCATGCCAAACGTCATCGAGGCGATGAACGCGATCTTCTGCGCCACGGCCTCGTGCTTTCCGACCGGCTGGCCCCACTGCACTCTCTCCGATCCCCATTCGCGAACGAACTGGAGAGCCGTCTTGGCAGCTCCGACAGCCACGGCGGGAATCGCCAGGCGACCAGTGTTCAGGGTGATCAGCGCCAGCTTGAGTCCCTGGCCCTCGCCCCACAGCAGATTCTCGCGCGGCACATGTACGTTCGTGAACCGGAAGTTCGAATTCTCGATCCCGTTGATTCCCATGAAGTGGTTGCGCTGGAGTAGTTCCACCCCCTCCAGGGCAGTTTCCACGATGAAGGCCGAGATCTTCTTCGTCGCCGGATCCCTCGCCATTACGACGAGCAGTTCAGCTATGGATCCGTTGGTCGTCCACAGCTTGTCCCCGTTGAGGAGATAGTACGTACCGTCTTCACTGAGCTCGGCGGTAGTGCTGAGACGCGCCGGATCGGAGCCGACGTCGTCCTCGGTCAGGGCGAAGGCCGAAATGGTCCCGGCGGCGCAGCGGGGCAGGTACTTCCTCTTCTGCTCTTCCGTCCCGAACATTTTCAGTGGCTGCGGAACCCCGATGGACTGGTGGGCCGACAGCAGCGCGACCAGGCTTCCATCGACGCTCCCAAGCGTCGCCATCACCTGATTGTACTCGACCTGCCCGTAGCCCAGGCCGCCGTACTCGGTCGGGATCTTGAGTCCGAAAGCTCCCATCTCCCGCAGCCGATCCACGACCCGTTCCGGGATCTTCCGGTCGCGATCGATTTCTTCCGAGTCCACCTCGGTTCGGAGGAAGTCACGCAACTCGGCCAGGAACTCTCGACACCCTTCGGAGATGAACTCATCTGGATCGGGATAGGGATCGATCAGACCGAAGCGGAAGTCTCCCAAGAACAGGTCACGAACGAATGTCGCTTTCTCCCATTCGCTCTGTCGAGCAGCTTCCGCGACGCGGCGGGCTTCGTCTTCGCTGGCATGTACTTTTCCGCCGGAACTTGCGGGCTGATCGGCCATGATGTGTCTTCCGGTTCCTGGTGAGCGCACCGCAGAGAGGACGGCCCTGGCCGTCGCCATCGCCATACCCGACACGGCTCCGGGAGTGCCGGATGCACCGGTAGGCGCGGGCTGTCTATATTCCAGGCGAAACGCGCGGTGATTTCGCCGGCTGGTTGAGAATGCCGTTCCGGTGGGTCGTGCACAGGATTGACTGAGAATCGAGGACAGGTGAAGAACGCAGGCATGGGATCATCCCCCGAGAATCCGCTGCCCCGGGACGAACTGCGTGGCGGACTGGAGGATGTCCGCTGCCGGACGCTGCTCCTCGTGCAGCCGTTGTCCAGGGATATGGTGGACCGGCAGCACTCTGCGCTGATGAGCCCGATCGCGTGGGACCTCGGACACATCGCCGCGTTCGAGGATCTGTGGCTGGTGTGCAAGCTCGGTGAGACATCGTCGGAACAGGAAATCGAGCGGGCATTCGACGCTTTCCAGACTCCACGCTCCAGGCGCGGCGAGCT
>JAENXO010000244.1 GCA_016649455.1 Gemmatimonadota bacterium
CGTCATGATCGGCTATGGTGTCGGCCTGTTCCTGATCCTGCTCGGCGGATTCGGCATGCTGGCGAGACTGGGCATCGTGCAGGGCGGACTGCCTGGCTGGATCTGGCTCAAACTGGCCGTGTGGATCGCGGTCGGCGGCCTGTTCGCACTCCCCTACCGGAAGCCCGATGCCTCTCGCCTGCTGTGGATGCTCGGCCCGGCGCTCGGCCTGCTCGCTGCATGGGCCGGCCTGTACAAGCCGTTCTGATGCCTGGCCCGGTACATGGTTTGATTCCCGGTGAGTAATCGCCTGGCGGGCCTGCACCTGTATCCGTTGAAGTCGGCCGCGGCTTTTTCGGTGCACCACGCGGAAGTGGATCCGATCGGCCTGGTGGGCGATCGGCGCTGGATGCTCGTCGATCCGCGGGCCAGGCCTCTGACCCAGCGGGAGCTGCCGAGGCTTGCCCGGGTTCACGCGATACCGGCGCCGGCCGGCGGGCTGGAGATCGTCGCGCTGGGAATGCCGATGCTGCAACTCGACGTCCCCGGCCCGGAGTCGCCGGTCGTCCAAACCGAACTGCACGGGCGACCGACGGAGGGATGGCTCGCCGCCCCGGACGCGGCGGACTGGCTCACCGATTTTCTCGAAACGCCGTGCAGACTCCTCTACGTTCCTCCGCCGCTGGCCAGGGCGGTCGCCGCTCCGTGGGGCCTGGAGCATGATCGAACGGCCTTCACGGATGGCTTTCCGTTCCTGCTGATCGGCGAGGGATCGCTGGCCGCGCTCAATGACCGGCTCGGGCGGCCGGTTCCGATGGACCGATTCAGACCGAATCTGGTCGTGTCCGGCACGGAGCCGTTCGAGGAGGACGAGTGGCAGCGGGTACGGATCGGGAGTCTCGAATTCCGGGTCGTAAAACCGTGCCCGCGGTGTGTCGTCACGACGGTCGACCAGGCCACCGGAGCGCGGGACCCGGCAGGCGAGCCGCTGGCCACGCTGGCGACGTTCCGCAAGCTGGACGGGAAGGTGTGGTTCGGAATGAACCTGATCCACGAGGGCGCCGGACAACTTCGTCTCGGCGACCCCGTCGAAGTGATCAGTTGCAGGGATGCTCGGGCAACGTGACCGGCCGCAGCGTGTAGTTCCTCTCGCCCAGGATCGCCCCGGTCGCCTCGTAATACTCCTCCCAGAAGGTCTTCACGCGCTGTGAAGCGTCGTTGTCCACTCTGGCCCCGATCACCACGATGCACAGCCCCGCGAGATCCGGAAGCGTTCCCTTGGAACTTTCCTGGCTGACCCATGAGGTCGGCGGCATCTTGCGCAGGCCTTCCATGTCGATGGCACGGTTCGACTGCAACATGTCGGAAAACACGTACAGGACGGCCTTCCGATTCGGAGCCGCCCTGAGGTCGGCCGCCACATCGTGCATCGTGGACAGGATGTCCGTTCCGTCGATCTCGCTCCGACCGGTCGTGTCGGTGAACACGACCAGGTAGTCCTGAGCGTCCTGGAGGAACCGGGCGCGGATCGTCGAGTCCCGTGACATCGCCTGTTCCTGCCACTGACGCTGCGGAACCGTTTCCGACCAGCGTTTCGGCGGCTCGTCGAGGGAAAGCTGGAGCAGCTCGTGAGCGGCGATCCGGTCGCCGTAGTTGAGCTTGCGTATCCGGTCGTTGGTAAGCTGCCGCGCGAGCTCGAGCTGATGGTCCTCGATGCTGCTGGAGCGATCGTACACGAAGACCACCAGTTCGGGAGTAGAGTTGACGGTCGTCCCGCCTTCGCCTTGACCCGCCGCCGCGTTTCCCTCCGGCGTACCGCATCCGACCAGCAGGGGCAGCACCGCAACCGCTGCCAGCACGAGTCCCTGCCTCACGGAATCGATGGCTGAGCCTCTTACCACGTCGTCGCCTCCCGAGTAAACCGACCTCGAATTTCTTCGAATCTCTTCACGAGTTCCCGTCGGTCCTCTTCGTATCCGGCGGCGTCCCGCATCTGAAGATGCGGTGCCTGTTCGTCAACTTCCAGTTCGAGCCGGACGGGTTCGGCGAATGCCACAATTTCCCGGGGATCCAGTCCCCGGAGCCTGCCGTTCTCCGCCCGGTAGGCGACAATCGTCGCCTCCAGCTGGTGCGCCATGGCCGGTGCTTCCTTGAGTGGCTTCTCGGTCAACAGACCCTTCAGCTCACCGATCCGCCGCACCAGCTGCCCCTGTCCTTCCCCGATGCGCATCTGTACCGCGTCGGCCAGATCCACGAGATCTCGTCGCTGTCGCTCCCAGGGAAGCTCGTTGAAGCGGTCCCGGCGCGGATCGCGCATATGGAAGTACGCAGCCGAAATCGCCACCAGCACCAGCGTGGTGTTGAGCAGGAAGATCGGGAAGCTGAGGCCACTCATCGAGGCCGCGTATTCCCGCTGTTCCTTGGCCAGGGCCTCGAGATCGTCGGCCCGGTTCGCCTGCTCGTTCGCGGCGACCAGGTTGCCGTCGACCCGCAGCCAGGAGGCCGTGCGCCGCAGCTCCTCGATCTTCGAGCTGTCCTGAGCGAAACGATCGGTCGCCACTTCGCCCAGTGTGACACGGGCCTCGAACAACACTCCGAGCACGAGCACCAGGCCGAGACCGGCCAGGACCATCGGCACGACGTATTCCGCAGCCGACCGGTTGCGGATCGTCTCTCCGCTCTGGGAAGCCGACTTGTGCATCAGCAACCGGCGCATCGAGTGACCGAAGAAGTGTGCGAGCACGCACAGGAAGGTCACCACACCGGCGGCCAGCAACGCGGCGTCCGGGCGCAGGATGAACTGCGACACGACTCGCTGGAACCCAGCGGACCAGCCTTCACTCGTCTCGGCCACGAAGCGGATCTGCTGTTCGGTCAGCGGATCTCGCGGAAGCAGAGCGCCGAACACCGGAGCATTGGCGAGAAATTCGACGAGACCGAGAAACCCGATCGCCAGGGCGTACCAGTGCGTCTTGAACGCGCGAGACTCGGACTCGTCCACCTGGTCGACCAGCGCTTCCGTCTCTCCCTGGGCGATCGCCTGGCGGTCGAGCGTCGACTCGACCAGCGATCGATTGACCTCCTGCCGCTTCTTGAGACGGAAAAGCTCGGTCGTCACCCGATCGAACCGGTCGATATTCAATGCGACTTCGCCACTGGCCTCCGTGATGCGACCCTCCGTCTCGGAGACCAGCGAGTTCAGACGATCTTTCTGTCGCGCGGCCCAGTCCCGGAACAACGCGTAGGACCGATCTCGAAGCTCCTGCTCGGACTCGGACCTGCCATCAGTGTCGAGCGCCGGGAGGCCGGCCTCGGCATCGCGGCGGGCCATTTCGAGCGACGCGGTTCGCAGCCGGCCGATCGACAGACCCACGGAAGATTCAATCGCCGGTCCCGGCGTCTGCTCGGGAATCGCCCCGGACATCGCCTGGGCCGCGGAGAACGATTGGGTCGGGACTTCCCCGGCGAGCGGCGCCTCGGCATCCCGATAGCGGGTGACCGGCTCGGACGCGAGTTCCACCGGGCCCGGATTGGGCGGCAAGGAATCGGAATCAACGATGTGAACGGGCTCCTCCATCTGCACGGGCGCGGGCTCCTGAATCGGCTCGAGAGTGAGTTCCTGGTCGGACTCGTCCTGCCGGGCCCAAGGAAGATCCGCCTGCTGGGCCCCGGATGCTACCGGTGAATCTCCGAGTGGCTCCAGGCCGACCGGCTGCGAGCTGAAGAACGGGGTGTCGGAGTCGTCGTTCGCCAGTTCGGCGGATGCCTTCACGCGGTCGAGCCACGTAGAGCCTTCCCCACCGTTTCCGTTGCCCTTGCCCGTATGGTCGAGCCTCTCATCGGATCGCTCACTTCCCTGCAGCGCACCCGTTTCCTGGTGCGCGTCCGGGGCGTTGCTCTTTGCTGTCTTTCGCCGCTGGCTCATTACGCTATCCGCTTTCGTTCCGACGTTGGGAGACCCGACGCCTGCCCGCTTCGTACCACGCAACCCGGCGAATGCTCCGGCTCGCGAAAGAACAGGTCAGCGACCCCGGTCCCGGGATTCCGGGGCAAGAACGCTGCCAGTCGGACAAGGCGGTCCGGCCGATCTCATAACTCTCAGCAATTGCGCGACTTCGAATGCCAGGTATTCCAGTCTGCCTGCGTGGGCGTCCGTCGAATACGGCGGCAATCTTTTCGCGCAGACAGGAAAGCGGTAGCGGAATCGGCCGGTACTGAACCAGCCGCGCCGCACGACCGCTTCCATCGATAACACAGACCGACGGGACGGGCAAATTCTGTCACTCGTGCCAGTCCCGATGGATTTCGCGGGCCATGGCCCTGGCTGCCTCGGCGATCGCTTCCTCCACGCGGACAAGAGCCACTTCGAGCAGCTGCTCTACCTGCCGTTCGGAGTCGAGACTCATGGCGGCCTGTTCGGCGCCGTCCACGATATCATCGACTCGTTGCCGGACGTCGCTCTTGATCGCGCAAAGCAGCGCTTCCGTTGTCATGTGGATCTGCATCGCTCGCCCCTTTCGGACGACGCCCGACTGCCGCGCATCCGCGGCCGGTTCGGGCGGACTCGGGTGCTTTCCCTCCGGCGTAAGGCGAGGCAAGCTGGTTGCCACGCGTGATCGACAGGCGGACACGGTCCACGTAACGCTGTCTCTCCATGCGAGTTACAGGTTCACTGCGGCATGATTCGGCTGGCCGGGGCGGTCTGCCGAGACGATTTGCGGGTGGCATCTTTCCACCCGCTTGGCAAAACGGGAGACCTGAAGTTGAGAAACAGTTGCTGCGGAGCCGTAGCGACAGGACGTGAAGAAGAGGCATCGCCGCAGCGCCTGGAGACAGGAGTCGGCATTGAGCGATGTACCCCGGAGTCCTGCGTGAGAGAACGGAACGGATTCGCC
>JAENXO010000300.1 GCA_016649455.1 Gemmatimonadota bacterium
CAGATCACCCGGTCCCCCAGTCTGGAAGCAGAGATCCGCCGCAATGAAACCACGGCCTGCGAGTCGGCCGAAAGCTACGCAGCCCCCCGGGGAGCAGCAACGGAGGCATCAGTCGGTGGCCTCGCCGGGCGGGATATCGTGGGCGGCGGCTACGGCCGTAAGAAATGACGGTCCGTACCGGGCGAGGAATGAGAACGGGCTGTCGACACGTTCCTGCGGTTGCCCGCCCGGATACAACCGGTCCGCGGCCCTGCGTACCCTGTCCAGCGTGGTGACGCGCGATTCTCGGATTCTTCCGTCGATCGTTCGCTCCAGTGCGGTGAACGTGGTCTCGACGGACTTCCGGGCCTTCCCGAATGCCGACCCCAACCCAGGAAGCTGTGCCTCAGAGGTTCGCTCGAGTGCGGCCAGGCTCGCCTCGAAGTCGTCCGTAAGGCGCTCGAGACCATGTTCGATCCCTCCCGGCCTGCCCTCCCGGGTGATACGGCGCCCGATCGACTCGCCACCATCCGCCAGGTCCTCCACCGTCGCTTCGACACCACTCAGCCACCGCTCGACCCGGGGCTCGACCACGAACCACGAGCTGCGCGGGGTGGTCTGCGGCATGTCGATGTCGAGGAGCTCGAACAGCGGGCCGAGTTGAGCCCAATACGCCAGTTCGCCCGGTCCGAGGACCGTACGAGCCACGGGAAGCAGCCATGACTCGAGCGCCGGTCGGAGAGCGGCTGCAGCACTGAAGCGCTCGGGCTCGGCGTCGAGAAACACGAGCCAGTCCTCGACTGGTCGCAGCTCTCCGGACTTTCCGTTCCGGAGCCCGGCGCCCTCGGTCAACAGGTGTGAGCGGGTACGGCCGTCGTCATAGAACACCTGGGTTCCGGCTCTCGGAGGCCGAAGCCTCGGATCGTATCCCGCTTCGACCACAGCCTCGGTGCCCTCGCGCATCGCCTCCGACACCAGGGGGCCGTGTTCGAGCACGCGCCTGAGAAACGGAGCAGCTTCTCGCCGGACCTCTTCGTGCGTCGGATCGAACAACACGAGATCGAATCCGTCGAGCAGTTCAGCGAACGCCGACCGGAACGCCCCGGACACGGTTGCCCCTGGCGTGTATGCAGTGTGCAGCGGTGCGAGGGCCGCTGCACTGAATTCGGTTTCTCCGACCGCCGCGGCGAACTGGTCCAGCAACGGATTGATCTCCGGGCCGAGTGTCGCGGAACCCACGGAGCGATTTTCCTCGCCGGTGCCAGGCGAGATGCTGAGCGTCTCGATCACACCAGTCCGGCTGACGATCCGGGCGGTTCCGACCTCATCCCAGTCGTGGTCGTCGGCAGCGATCCAGAAGCTCGCGACGGCCGGTCTCCCCGTGGCCTTCTCGATGCGGCGTGCGTGCGAGACAGCGGAGAAGATCTTGTAGAGTACATACAGGGGGCCGAGAAACAGTCCCGGCTGTTGTCCGGTGGACACCAGCACCCCTTCGCCGTCCAGAACGGCGGAGAGCTTCGCCCGCGCCTGCTCCGATGTCGGAGTGAATGCAGCCGTCGAAAGAGCTGATGGGCGCGCCAGGTCGATTGCGGAGTCCGGACCGACTGGTTTCAACAGGATTCCTGACGCACCGCTCCCTTCTACCAGATCGCCCCCGGGAGTGCCTGGCGACGCGAGGCCCATCTCGACCATTCGAGGTGCCGGAAAGGGAACGTTCATGCAGCAGTGCCCACGAATATCAGTCGTTCGGCATCCGAACTGAACGGGTAGCCCCCATAGTCTCCAAACAGCGCGCGAGGCGCGAGTCCCGCGTCCGACAACAGATTCTCCAATTCATCAGCCTCGTATAGTCGGACCCGCTCCTCGAAGCTCCGGCCTGCACCTCCATCGTCCGGCTGGAGGTGAATCTGCTTGACCACGGTATCATCTACGATCGAACGGCGGACCGAAACGTCAAATCCCTCGACCCGGGTGGACTCAGCTTCCACCAGATCCGTCCGGACACGGGTGGAGTTCAGAAAGTCCAGCATGAAGCTGCCACCAGGCACGAGGACGCGTCGCATCTCCACGACTACCTGCTCATCCTCGGCCCGGGAGGCGAAATAACCGAATGAGGTAAAAAAACTCGTGAGACCCGCGAAATTCCCGTCACGAAAAGGCAGCTGCCGCATGTCCCCGCGGACGAGTTGAGTCCGGGGACTCAACTCCCGGGCCCGGCTCAGCAGCGTCATAGACAGGTCGAGTCCGATTCCGTGCAATCCGGCTGACAGGAGCTCTCGCAGATGCCTGCCGGCTCCACATGCGAGGTCGAGTACCGCCCCCGCGGGAGGAGGCGCCGACTGCAGGTACAGGCGAACCGCGGCTTCGGCTTCCCGCTCGTCACGATGGGGATAGATAGCGAGATACTCGTCGCCGAACCACGCGCGAAACCAGTCTCGGCCGGAGACCTGCACCGGCTCGTCGGAGCTCATGAACCCTTGTGATACGGCTCGCCTCGCAGCAGCGTGCCGGCCCGATAGAGCTGCTCCGCGAGCACCAGTCTCGCGAGCTCGTGAGGGAGGGTGAGGTCCGACAGGCTGAGCCGGTTCCTGCATTTTTCAATCACCGTGTCATCGAGCCCGTACGCCCCGCCGATGACGAACGCGGCGCCGGCGGCGCCGTATGTGGCCATTCGTTCGAGCCGGTCGGCAAGGCCCCGCGTGTCGATCGAACGCCCGTTCCGGGTCAGGGCAAAGCTCTCGAGGTCGGCGGGCAGCCGGCGCAGCAGAGCCTCCGCTTCGTCTCGCTTCACGCGAGTCGGGTCCGCGCTTCCGGTACGCCCGGGCTGCACCTCGATCGACTCCAGCGTGAAGTAGCGTCCCGCTCGTACCTCGTAGTCCCGGATCGACTCTACCATCCCCGGATGTTTCGGTGATCCGACGCTCAGGACGAGAACGCGCAGGCTCACTTGGCGAGGACCGTATCCCGCAGGAATCGCTCGTTGTCCCGGTGCGGGTGGCTCTCGGTGAAGTGGAGGCCGCGGCTCTCGCGCCGGCGTTGAGCTGAGCGCACGATCAGC
The DNA here is from genome assembly GCA_016649455.1 of Gemmatimonadota bacterium. GTDB lineage: Bacteria > Gemmatimonadota > Gemmatimonadetes > Palauibacterales > Palauibacteraceae > Carthagonibacter. Next base: position 3,038 of record JAENXO010000300.1, read on the forward strand.
GTCGCAACGTCTCGCATGAACTCGATCTCGCGGGCCCTGAACGCGCCGGGACCCGTGCCGTCACGGGCGATCGGGGCGGCTGACAGCTCGTCGAGTGTCTCCCTGGCCCGTTCGAGACGGTCGTCGGAGCGCACAATCCCCACCTTCTCCCACATCAGCGAGCGGATCTGCGCCTCGACGCTCGACGCATCCACACCGTCGCAGCTAAGCGATGGAAATTCGACCGCGCGCGAGTCGGGCGGCGTCAGCTCCGCCAGGTCCCGCTTCAGCCGCTTCGCGGCCCGGTGCGTGAAGACGACCGCCTCCAGCAGCGAGTTGGACGCAAGACGATTGGCGCCGTGCACGCCGGTACACGCGATCTCGCCGGCCGCAAACAGCCCTGCGAGCGATGTTCGTCCATCCCAGTCGGTCAGCAGTCCTCCACACTGGTAGTGTGCAGCCGGGACCACGGGGATCGGATCCGTCGGAATGTCGATGCCGTGCTCGAGGCATACGCTGCGGATATACGGAAATCGTTCCGCGACCCGATCAGCCGGGATCGAGGACAGGTCGAGGAGCACGTGGGGATCTCCGGTCGCCTGCATCTCGGCGTCGATCGCCCGTGCCACGATATCTCTTGGCGCGAGAGATGCGGCCGGGTGATAGTCGTCCATGAACGAGGACCCGTCCAGGCGTCGGAGTACCGCGCCCTCTCCGCGGACCGCCTCGGAAATGAGCTGCGCCTGTGACTCCGCGGGATAGAGAGCCGTGGGGTGGAACTGCATGAACTCCAGATTCGCGACCGCGGCTCCCGCCGTATACCCGAGCGCAATTCCATCGCCGGTGGCGATATCCGGGTTCGTGGTGTGCCGGTACAGATAGGCGCAGCCTCCTGCTGCCAGAACTACGGCGCGGGCATCCACCTGGAGGAAGCGCCCTCCGTGGACATCCAGCACGAGTGCGCCGGAACAGCGACTGCGAAGTGACACGGGATCGCTGTCAGTGCACAACGACCAGACTACATGATCTTCGAGC
>JAENXO010000477.1 GCA_016649455.1 Gemmatimonadota bacterium
CCGAGCTCTCGCTCGAGGTTCCGGACACCGGCCTCGCGCGTGTAGCTGGAGATGATCTCGCGGATCGCATCGTCGTCGATCGACAGCTGATCCTCGCGCAAGCCGTTCAACTCCAGCTGTCGGGGCAGCAGGTATCGCTTGGCGATCTCGAGCTTTTCGTTCGCCGTGTATCCGACGAACTCGATCGATTCCATCCGGTCCTTCAGGGGACCGGGGATCTGGTGCGGGAAGTTCGCGGTCGCGATGAACATTACATCCGACAGGTCGAACGGGATGCCGAGGTAGTGATCCACGAACGACTCGTTCTGCTCCGGATCCAGCACTTCCATCAATGCCGCTGACGGATCGCCCTGGAAGGAGACGCCGAGCTTGTCCACCTCGTCGAGCAGGAACACGGGGTTCTTACTGCCGGCCCGCTTCAACCCTTCGATGATCCGCCCGGGAAGGGCTCCGACGTAGGTACGTCGGTGACCCCTGATGTCGGCCTCGTCGCGGGCTCCTCCGAGCGATACGCGTACGTACTCCCGGCCCATCGCGTCCGCTACGGACTTGGCGATCGAGGTCTTGCCGACTCCCGGCGGTCCGACGAACAGGATCGTGGACCCGGTCCGGTCGTCCGGCTGTCCCTTGAGCGCCCTGCTCTCCCCGTCCGCCGATTCATCTTTCGACTCAGCGCTCGCCTCTGATTCCCGCTCCGCGGCCCGGTCACTCTGGAGCTTACGCACCGCGAGGAAATCCAGGACGCGGTCCTTCACGTCCTTCAGGCCGTAGTGGTCGCGCTCGAGGATCTGCTCCGCCAGTTCCAGGTCGAACTGATCCTCGGTAGTCCTGTTCCACGGCAGGTCTGCGACGGTCTCGAGAAATGTGCGAATGACCTGGGCTTCCGCGGCCTCTCTCGGCACCCGCTCCAATCGTGCGAGTTCCCGGTCCACCTCCCTGCGGGCCTCGTCCGACAGATCCAGCGCCTCCAGTCGCTCCCGCAGGTCTTCGAGGTCCTGCGAGTCCCCGTCGTCGCCGAGTTCCGACTGGATGGCCTTCATCTGTTCGCGCAGGAAGATTTCTCGCTGACGCTCACCGAGCTCCTCCTGCACCTTACTTCGGATCTGAGCCTGCGCTTCGAGCAGGCCGATCTGGCGCTGCAGGTGCAGCAGCAGTTTTCGCAGCCGCTCCTCGACGGACAGCGTCTCCAGGAGCTCCTGCTTTTCCTCGACCTCCAGTTCAGTGTAGAACGCTATCAGGTCCGCCAGTTCTCCCGGGTCCGATACGCTACCCAGGAGGTGATCCACGATCTCCTTCGGAACGCCCCGCAACCTGCTGAGCTGCGCCGCCCGTTCCTGAACCTCCTTGTGAAGCGCGGCGAAGGCCGGGCTGTCCGGTTCGATCGGGGGCATGGGCACAAGTTTCCGCACCACGGCCTCGAGATAGCCATTCGTTTCGTGAATCTCGAGCATCGCCCCGCGGCCACTGCCCTGAACCACGAGCTGCATGCCACCCGGCACCCTCTGCATCTGGGCAACTCGAACGATCGTTCCGACCTTGTACAACAAGTCGGGAACCGGATCCTCGACATCCGCGTCCTTCTGGGCCACGGCGAACAACAGCCGGTCGCCCTTGATGGCCTGGTCAATCGCCCCGATGGTCTTGTCACGGCCGGCGGCGATCGGCGCGGCGACCGATGGGAATACGACCGTGCCCCGCAGCGGCAGCACCGGCAGTCGCATGCGCTCCGGCAGCTCTTCCTGGGCTTCTGCTTCGGGGGACTCGTCGTCGGAGTCCCATACGACGTTCACGTCGCTCGACTCTCCCAGAATCGGGATCCCTTCTTGGAAGGAGAGGAAGTGGGGCGTATTGTATCGATCGATCATGTCCGATTCCGTTCTTCTGTTCAGGCTCGAAGCCGGCGTACCGGCTGGCTCGCAGCCACGTCCCATATGAGGAACGTCGCCCGTGCGTGTTTCGGTGGCCAGACTCGGGTGCAGGATGCGCGCCGCTCCGCGGGCCGGAACTCGCGCTAAGTCGCGCCGTTCTGGCACGCTCCGCGCTGCCCGGCCGGCCGATTTCCGCCGTATCGGCAGGGTGGCGCTGCTGGGCGTGGCGAGTCTCGGGGCATCGGGACTCGGCGCCTGTGTTCCGAAGCCGGTGGACCCGGTTCCGGTGCCGCTGGCTCCAGCGCCGTTCGCCAGGACACCGTACGTCCAGAACGTGGGGGTCCACGAAGCCACCGTCCTGTGGATGACACCGGGGGAACCGGTCGATTCTCTCCGATTTCGGCCGTCTGATCCGTCGGAGACGTGGCGCCAGGCACTGGTGACCGATCGAGGCCGGGGCGTTCGTGCCGCGAGACTCGTCGGACTTCCGGCCGACGCGGAGGTCGAGTACGAGGTCTACGGTCGCGACACACGATCC
>JAENXO010000159.1 GCA_016649455.1 Gemmatimonadota bacterium
GATGGTGTAGCTGAGTCCCTCGAGCTCCACCGCGATATCCATCACGCGGACCGCTACGCCGGGCCCCGGATCGATCTTGGTCGAAGTGAAGTTGAGGATTCCGGTCACTCCCGCGGCTGCGAGGCGTTGCGCCAGCTGGCGCGCCGGAGCATCCGGGACCGCCAGGATGGCAATTTCCACCCCTCGCATGTCGATTTCGCGCTCCAGTTCCTCCAGGGGCAGAACCGGTACGCCGCGCACGCTGCGTCCCACCTTCTCGGGATCGATATCGAACGCCGCCACCACTTCGAACCCCCGGCGGGCGAGATCCTCGTAGCCCAGCAACGCCGAACCGAGACGACCCGCCCCCACGACGCACACGCGCCACTGTCTGCGGAGTCCGAGAATTCGCACCAGTGCATCACGAAGCGCGGTTACCGGGTATCCACGGCCTCGCTGCCCGAACGAACCGAACTGACTGAGGTCTTTCCTGACCTGAGCCGCCGTCGTTCCGGTTTCGTCAGCCAGCTCCCGGCTCGACACCACCGGACGTCCGTCGGCTGACAGCTGGCGGAGGTGCCGGAGGTACCCGGAAAGCCGCCGCACGGTCGAGTCTGAGATTCTTCGAGTATTCATAGCCCTTGTGACAGGAGTCACGAGAACAATACCGGTCCGCCCCCGCGGCCTCAACTCTCCGGGCCGTCGTCCACTGGCCGAAGTTGTGCCGCGAGCCGGAGAAACAGCCCGGGATCAAAAGTCTCCGGGCGAGCCGTCGGATCGACCCCTACCTCCGCCAGCACCGCGTCAGCGGCAGCCACCGAAAGGCCATATTCGGGAGCGTCCCTGAGAATTCTGCGAATCTGCTTGCGCCGGCGCGAGAACGCCACGCGCGTGAGGTCGCGGAGCGCCTTGAGTTCGCTGTCCGCCGGACAGTCCGCGACGGGTTCGATCACGACTGCCACGGAGTCGACGGCCGGGACCGGTCGAAACGCTCGCCGTCCGACGCGAAACGCCAGGCGGGCGTCTGCCCGGGCCCTGACACCGACGCTCAGGGCCCCGTACTCCCGGGTTCCGGGATCGGCGACGATACGACGTCCGACTTCCTCCTGTACCAGGACGACGAGCCGGCTCGGAAGCGGCCGCATGTCCAGGAAGCGGAACAGAAGCGGTGAAGTGATCGAGTACGGCACGTTGGAAATCACGCGAGGCGCGGGGCATCCCTCGACGAGTTCTGATAGATCGACATCCAGGGCGTCGGCGTGAACGATGCACACGTCGTCACGGGTTCCCCAGCGCTGGTTCAGAAGCATGGCCAGGCGATCGTCTTTCTCGACCAGCACGAGACGGGACACCTCTCCGACCAGCCGTTCACTCAACTCCCCGTGGCCGGGTCCGATCTCGAGAACCGTGTCATCCGGTCCGGCTCCGAGCGTCTCGATGAGCTTGCCCCTGAGATTCGGATCGACGAGGAAGTTCTGGCTCAGGGAACGTTTGGCGCGGACCATTCGCCCGTCCCGCACCGTCGTCATTTCACGACCAGCGCAGTCCGATCATCGACGGCCTCGCCCTCTGGAACACAGGCGAGCTCGAACAGCCGGTCCAGTATCTCCCCGGCGCTGGCGGTCGAAGCCTCGAGTACGACGCGGGTCAGGACGTCGTCCGACCACATCTGGCCCGTGCGCAGACACTCGCTCAGGCCGTCCGTGAACAGCAGGAGCGTGTCGGTTCCCGGCTCCCACGGCAGTTCCCGGCTCCCGTATCGGTCGAATTCCGCGATTCCGAGGGGGGGATTGAGCGCATCGAGGCGGACCGTGTCCCCGGCCCGGATTCTCCAGGCATGCGGGTGACCTGCATTCGCATAGCGGAGCGTGCCGCGGGCCGGATCCAGCACCACGTAGCACACCGTCATATACATCTCGGTCGACTCGAGCTTGCGCACGAGTTCCCGGTGAATCCCGGACAATGCCTCCGCCGGGTCGTCATGTTCCCGCGCCACGAGCGATGCCGCGCTCATCGTGAGCGCCATGATCAGACCCGCCGAGTATCCGTGCGAACTCACATCTCCGAGCATCACACCGAGTCGGTCGCCCGGCAGTCGGAGGATGTGGTAGAAGTCCCCGCCTACCGAGTCCGCCGGGTCGCAGCGCGCGGCGATATCCGCCAGGTGACTGAAGTCGGCCGGCTCGGGAAGCAGCTTGAGCTGCAGATCATGGGCGAGGGCGAGTTCCACCAGCATCCGTTCCCGCTCGACATTCTCGATCAGCAGCCTGCGGTTGTCGAGAGCTGCCGCGAGGTGGCTCGCCACGGCCGACGCGAGCCGTTCGTCGCGTGGCCGAAACGGGGCGCGGCCTGGCGTTCCACGCAGCTTGAGCATCCCGACGGCACCCGCGGTCCCGTGCAGGGCCGTGTGTCGGAGGGGCACCACGAGCCATGGAGTATCCGGTTCTCCCCCACCCCGTCGATCGAGTCCGACGTCCGCCCGTCGCTCCCTGTATGCACGGGCCAGCGGAGATGGATCAGAATTCACATCGGAGATGGTCCCGGCTCCGTCGACGCGGGACGGACCTTCCGGCCCTGCCTGGGCGAGACGGGACAGGCTCATTCCGTTTGATTCCGCGACCCACACCTCCGCCTTCGCCGCCCCGAGGACCGTCGCCGTGGAGGTGAGCAGTTTTCCGGCCGCCCGCTCGAGTCCGACCATCGAGCCGAGAGTTTCGCTCACCGATGTGAGCAGCTCGACTTCCTCGAACCGGGCCTCGAGCTCCCGCGCGAAAAACTCGAGCTCAGTCTCCGAGGACAGCAGCGGAGCGAGCGATTCGCGGAGCAATTCACCGGCACGCAGCCCCTCGTCCCCGTCCATGACCTCGTAGTCCACCCGGACCCGGCTACCATCTGACATGGGCCACGTCTCTGACCTGATCTTCCGCTCGGAAGCCGGATCCGGCGTGAATCCGTCGAACAGGATCATGTCTCCGTCGGCCCGTTCTCCGGTCAGACGCACCCTCGTGCCCGTGAGCCGCTCGAATGCAGTGAGCAGGGCCGCGACCCGCTCACCTCTCGGAGCCTGTATTCTGTCGAAGTCGCCCGGCTCCACGCCGGATTCGGAGGAGACCGTTCTGTCTCTGTCCGACTCTGAACCGGGATCGGGCATCGCTCCACCCTCCATCTCGGCAGCCACCATCAACCGTGGAGAGTCAAAGTGACGGAGTTGCCGGTCTCGTTGAACCGGACTTCATCCGCCAGCATGCGCAGCAGAAACAGCCCCCGACCGTGACTTCGCCCGCGATTCCCCGCCACCGTCGGGTCCTGGACGGATTCCGGATCGAACCCGGACCCCTCATCCGTGATGGTTACCACCGCTTCGCCGGGCCTCAACTCGGCTCGCACCCGGACGCGCTTTTCCGGATCCTGCCTGTTCCCGTACAGGATCGCGTTGGCCAGCGCCTCTCCGACGGCCACTCTCAGGTTCAGTGTCGCACGGGAGCCCGAGAAAGCGAGCCGCTCACACGCCTCGACTACCTCCGAGACGGCATCCCGCAGGTTCTCCACCGTGGAGGGGAACTCAAGCCCGAGGTCGCCTGTCAGGCCACGCCGAATGGCGCGAGTGCCTCCGCGTCCCGATGCGTGACGATGCCAGCGCAGACCCAATTCCTCAGGATTCAGGGGAAGAAACAGATAGTCACCGCAGCCCGCGGCCAGCGCCGGAAGGAGGCGATCGAACGACTCGCTGTCGACGAGGGAAATGATCTCACACTCGAGGCCGAACACCGATCTGGCTTCTCGAACCGAGGGCTCGCCCCGAGCCAGATCGAGGAAAACGAGATCCGGCGCTGTGTCGGGCCACTCGCTCCTCGAGCCGGCGATCCGGGGCTCGGCGCCCAGCCGCCGAAGCAGACCGACCAGTTCCTCCGTGACAGCGGGGCGCGAAGAACAGACCAGCACCCGCGATGCGGCCGCCGAATTCACCGGTTCAGAAGTCTGCGAGAGCTGCGGCCCGCGTATCGGCGATCTGGAACAGCGTGTCCAGCTTCGTCAGCTCAAACAGGGTGCGAAGATCGTCATTCAGGCCGGCAAGGCGGAGTGCGCCGCCGGCCTCCCCGATCTTCTTCGATAGACTCACCAGCACGCCCAGGCCGGACGAATCGATGTAGCTCGAACTCGAGAAGTCGATGAGGAACTTCCGGTCGCCCCGCTCGAGTCGGTCGAGCACGTTGGCCTTCAGCTCCTGTCGGTTTCCGACAATCAACTCCCCATCGACGGTCACGATCGTAATATCACCGTCGTCGCGTATTGAAAAACTCATGCGTGATCTCCCTGCCCTGTTGTCCCGGTATCCCCGGCCGCCCGACATCAGCCGGCGAGGAGCGCGGTTATGTACGCCACCTCGACAATGTCCTCGACCGTTGCTCCTCGCGAAAGATCGTTCAACGGAAACGACAGTCCCTGCAGTATCGGCCCCAGCGCGCGGGCTCGACCCAGACGCTGCACGAGCTTGTACGCGATATTGCCCGCATCCAGGTTCGGAAACACGAGGATATTGGCCCGACCCTCGACCGGCGAGTCGGCGGCCTTCCGCAGCGCGACCCCGGGAACCAGGGCGGCATCTGCCTGCAGTGGTCCGTCCGCCGGTATCTCCGGCCGGCGGCGGCGAAACAGCTCGAGTCCCTGTTCAACCCGCTCGACGGCCGGTCCTCCCGCAGAGTCCCGGGTCGCGTACGACAGAAACGCGACTCGAGGCTCATCGCCAACCACCCGTTCGCGTGCCCGGCAGGCGGAATCCGCGATCTCGGCAAGCTGTTCCGGCTCCGGCTGCGGAACGACCGCGGCGTCCGTGAACGTCAGGACACGTTCAGGTTCACCGTCCGCCGGGGGAATCACCATGTAAAAGGCGCTGGACACGGTTTGAATTCCATCCGCCGGCCCGAGGATGCTCAGACCACCACGTAACACCTGGGCCGTCGTTGCCTCGGCCCCCGCAACGACGCCATCCAGTTCACCCGCGGCGAGCATGGCGATCGCGAACCGCAGCGTGTCGCCCTCGCCGGGCGGCGCGAGATCCGGACAGGTCGAGAGTGCTGTGCGTCGGTGTTCCTGGTTTGACGTGCACAGGACTTCCGGCCCGCCCGCGCCGCTATCTGCGTGAGTATCTGAATCGACAGTGTCCACGATGTGGACGGGGCGAATGCAGTCCGCTGATCTCAGAGACTCGATGGCAGCCGCGGTCCGCGGTTCCATCGTCTCCGGAAACCCGATCCTGACTCCGGCCGGCACGCGATCCGGCAGCGACGCGAGGAAACTCAACGGCCGGCTACACGCGGCCCGTAGTACTCCACGAGATGGTCGAGCACGATCGGCGGTACGAAGGCCGAAACGTCACCGCCCAGACTCGCGACCTCCCTGACCAGCGACGAACTGAGAAAGGTGTAGTTCGTGGCCGGCGCCATGAAGATGACTTCGATCTCGGGCCACAGGCTGCGGTTCATCAGGGCCATCTGGAATTCGTACTCGAAGTCACTCACCGCCCGGAGCCCCCGGACGATCAATCGAGCGCCCCGCGCACGAGCGAAGTCCACGAGCAGTCCCGAAAATTGAACGACCTCGACGCTGGGTTCGTCCGCGTAGACCTCCGAGATGATCTCGACCCGCCGGTCGAGCGGACAGGCAGGATCCTTCGCCTGCGTGGTCCGCTCCGCCACGGCGATCACCACACCATCCGCCAGCTTCAAGGCTCGACGGACGATGTCATCGTGCCCGAGCGTGAGAGGGTCGAAGGAGCCGGGATAGATCGCGATCCGCCGATTACCAGTCACCGGTGTCGCCTCCCTTCGGGGCGGTATAGAACGAGAGCATCGTGTCTCCATACCGACGCTCCCAGATCGGACTCGACCCGGCAGCGTCGTCCACTCGATGCTCGACGCACAACAGTCCAGCGAACGGACTGCAATGAAACTCGTTCACGAGCTTCGCCGCCACTTCTTGTCCGTACGGCGGGTCCGCCAGCGCCAGATCGAACCGCGGCTCATCGCCGAGCCGTGACAAAAAATTGAACACTTCGCCTCTGTGCAGACGCGCCCGCGCCGAGAGTTCAAGCGAATCAATGTTGCCCCGCAGGACCTCGAAACAGCGTCGATCTTCTTCTACGAAGTGAACCGTGGATGCGCCTCGCGACAATGCCTCGATGCCGAGCGCGCCGGAACCCGCGAACAGGTCGATCGCGGTCGATCCACTGATCCGATCGCCGAGAGCGCTGAACCAGGCC
>JAENXO010000131.1 GCA_016649455.1 Gemmatimonadota bacterium
ATGCGTTCCGCAGCGGTGGCGACATTCACCGGGAAACGGCGGCGCGCATCTTCGGTGTCGCTCCGGAGCAGGTGAATGCGGCGATGCGTGACCGGGCGAAGACGATCAACTTCGGGCTGATTTACGGACAGGGAGCCTCGGCGCTCGCGCGGCAGCTCGGAATCTCGCGCACCGAGGCGGATCAGTTCATCGAGGGCTACTTCGATCGTTTCGCCGGTGTCAGGGACTACCTGGAAACGATGAAGGAGACGGCTCGCGAAAAAGGCTACGTGGAGACTCTGCTCGGTCGCCGTCGATACATACCGGAGATCCGTTCGCGCAATCCCGGGGTTCGCGGATTCGGAGAGCGGACCGCGACGAACTCACCGATCCAGGGGACAGCTGCCGATCTGATCAAGCTGGCGATGATTCAGCTGCACGAACGGCTGGGCGATGGTCCATCCCGCATGCTTCTGCAGGTGCATGATGAGCTGCTGTTCGAAGTCCCGGAGGATCAGGTCCAGGGAGCGATTGAGATCGTGACCGAGGAGATGGAGGGAGCGATCGAGCTGTCAGTGCCGCTGAAAGTGGATGTCGGATCTGGTCCGTCGTGGTACGAAAGCAAGGGCAGTTGATCTAAAGGTCGATCTGAAGCCCGGCCTTCCGCAGCCCGTCCAGGAAATCGTCCCAGATCTCCGGAGGCGTGGCGGTGCGGCGCAGGAACTCCCGGGCCCGTCGCTCGAAGTCCGGTTTGATCCGACGCAGTTCGCGTATGGACGCTTCCGCTTCCCCTGCGCGGCCGAGTTTTCCGAGCGCGGTCGCGCGCAGCACGGGATCCCAGAACGCGACCTGGTGGCCCACCTTCTCGGCCTCCTCGTAGGCCTCGTGGTACTCTCCCCGCCGGAAGTGGACAATGAACAGTCCGTGGTGGAACCAGAGTGGGTGGCATGGATTCAGGGCGGTCGCCCGGTGGAGCAGCACGAACCCGCGGTCATAATCGCCCGCACAGGCCAGCAGGTAGCCGATGGTACCCGAGAAGTTGGGGGAATTCGGGTTCAGCGCGAGGGCCGCGTCAGCCTCTGCCGCGAACCGCTCCCTTTCTCCCCGCAGCAGGTAGACGTACGCGAGGATCGTGCGCGTCAGCTGACTCTCCGGGGCGAGGGCCGCGCCGCGCCGTGCGTAGGCGAGCGCCGTCTCCAGCGGCTCGTCGAACCCCGGCAGGTCGAAAAGCCAGGCGTGGGCATGCAGGTTCGCGAGTCCGGTCCACGTCGGGCCGAAGTCTGGTTCCGCTTCCGTCGCGCACCGAAGTGCCACCAACGCCTGCTCACCGGCTTCCGGCGTCATCACGAGCATGTAGTGGTGGTACCGGAGCAGTGCGTCGTACGTGCTCAGCTCGGCCGGGGGCTTCTGACGGGACTCCCGTGTCAGCCGCTTGGCGATCACTCCGTACTCCCCGGCGATCGCCGCGATGACGTCTCGTGCCAGCTCTTCCTGGGTGGCGATGAGCCCGGACGCATCGAGCGGGACCTTGTAGGATTCGCCCCAGACCTGCCGCACCGTCGCCGTATCCGTCAGCTGCGCGGCGATCTTCAGCTCGACCGCGTCCCGGCGCACGCTTCCTCCGAGAACGAACCGGGCGTCGACTCTGTCGCCGACGCGGGGCTTTACGATGTCGCCTTCGGCCCCGCCTGCGGCCTGCCGGCAGGGCACGGCGATGACGTTCTCGTAGCGGTTCACCTCGTTGACGAGCTCCTCGACGAGCCCGTTCACGAAGAACGTCCGGTCCGGGTCGCCCGTCAGGTCCCGGAAGGGCAGGATCGCGACACAGGGCTCGTCGTCCGGAAGCGATCCGTCGCGCCCGTTCACGGACGGATATGTCGCTCCACCCCATGCCGGCGTCTGCCGGTGGAAGCGAGGAACATAGCGCCCTTTCGGGATGTCGATCCGGATCGGGTCGAGGCCACCCGCCACGAGATAGTAGCGCTCCAGGGCCCGCCTGAGACGGCCGGCCTCGATTCGAACGATCGGGTCGCGAGAGGCGTCGAATTTGTCGCTGCGCCCGAAGACGCGTGTCGCGACGGTGTAGCCCTTGATTCCGGCCCCGCGCCCGGCGAGCGCCTCCTCGACCACGAAGCGCAGGAACTCGCGCAGGCGGTCCGTGGCCTGGAACTCCGGGTGTCCGAGGATCCGGTCCAGCTGGACCCGGATCGCGTCCGCGTTGCCGACGCTGCCCAGGTCCGGGGTCGACAGGTGGCTTGAATCTGCCACTGGCTTGTCTTCGATCTTCCGCTCCAACTCGTTGTGACGAGAACTGTTGGAGTAACGTAAACTACATCTCCCAACAGTAAAGAACCTATCGACACCGGTAACAGCGGGGCAAACTCCCCATGTTGCGATATCGCCCCTCGAAGGCCACGAGGCCGGGCATGAATTCTCGAGCTCCCCGTATCGACACGGGACTGCTGAGGCTCGTTCGAAGCCACTCGGACGCGACGGAGGCCGCCATCGGTCGCGCGCTCGAGACGAGCGAACCGTTTCGTTCCCTGTGCTCAGACCTGCGCGCCTGTTCGAGGGCCCTGACGCACTGGCGGAAGACGGACTCCGACGAGGCCCGCCGACGCGTCGATGAGTACACCGACCTGCTCGCCGAGCTGACGAGCGAGATTCGCCTCATGCTCGCCGAACAGGAGTGCGCCGGCCGCAGGAGCGAAGACTGACGCAAACCTGTTCCCCTCTTGCAGAGGTATCTGACCGTGACGTCACGCCAACTCTGAACCGGAGGTAGTAATGATCGAGAGGATACGTCTGCTGGGGTTGACCATCGCGCTGGTGTTCGCGTTGAGTCCGGTGACCGCAGCGGCTCAGGAGTCGTTGAATTCCGCGGAGCAGGATCTCCCATCCGCCAGCCAGCCATCGCCATCTCTCTCATATGCAGCGCTCGAATCGCCCCAGATCACGAACTTGCGGTCGGCTGCAGACGGGGGTTCCGTCGCACAGGCGATCCAATCGGACGACAAGGATACACCCGCGAGTCCTGTCGCGGCGGCAAAAGGCTCGGGTTCCGGGCTTGGATTCATGATTGCGGGGGGTGCCGCACTTGTCGGAGGGCTTCTGATCGGCGGTACCGGAGGCAACCTCATCGCGGCCGGGGGCGTTGCTCTAGGCGTATACGGGATCATCGTCTACTTCTGACGATTCCCTCGCCCAAAGCGCGTATTGACGGCGCGGAACCCGCCGGAGCCGGCCAGAATCGGAGGCTGAAGACATGTGGCACATGAGCACACGAACGAACGGGACACCGGACGTCAGGCTGTCATCGCGCCTGCTCCTTCTGGCGGTCGCGGCGCTGGCGTCGGGGTCCTGCGCGGACGGCACGGCTCAGGAAAAACCGACGCAGGAAGTGGGCGCCGTCCTGCCGTTCGATCCACCGCCCATGGGTGGCTCGATCGGGCCGACGATGCAGGAGTCCGTTCACAAGTGGCGCGAGCAGACCCGTCACCTGCCGGAGGATGCGCCCAACATCCTCATCGTCATGCTGGACGATGCCGGGTTCGGACATCCGGCGACGTTCGGAGGCGACATCGCGACGCCGACGCTTTCCCGCCTGGCGGACGAGGGGATCGCGTACAACGCCTTCCACACGACGGCGATGTGTTCGCCGACGCGGGCCGCCCTGATGACGGGTCGCAACCACAATCGTGTCGGCTTTGGCCAGATCGCCGAGTTTGCCAACGACTGGGACGGCTACACCGGGGTGATTCCGAAGTCCTCGGCCACCATCGCCGAGGTGCTCGGCTACTACGGTTACGCCACCGCGGCGTTCGGCAAGGACCACAACACACCGGTCGATCAGCTTGCGAACGGTCCCTACGATCGAACGCCTACCGGTCGAGGCTTCGACTATTTCTATGGTTTCATTGCGGGTGAGACGTCCCAGTGGGAACCGACCTTGTGGGAGAACACCACACGGATCTCACCACCGCACGTGGAGAACTACGAAGACTACCATCTGACCGAGGCCATGGCGGACAAGGCGATTGCCTGGATGCGCCGTCATCTCGCCATGAACCCCGACCGTCCGTTCGTGATGTGGTGGACACCGGGCGCCGTTCACGGTCCCCATCACGTTTCGAGGCAGTGGGCGGAGAAGTACGAGGGCAAGTTCAGCGACGGTTGGGATGCCTACCAAGAGCGCGTCTTCGAGCGGCAGAAGGAGATGGGTTGGATCCCGGCCGATACGAAGTTGGCTCCGCGGCCGGAAGGCATGCCTGCATGGGAGGATATACCCGAGGAAGAACGCGTATTCCAGGAACGATTGATGGAGGTCTACGCCGGTTTCCTGGAGCACACGGATGTCCAGGTGGGCAAGCTGATCGACGAACTCGAAGCGCGGGGCATCCGCGACAACACGCTGGTCATCTACATCTTCTCTGATAACGGCGCCTCGGCCGAGGGCATGAACGGCAGCGTCGCCGAACTGAACGCGCAGAACGGAATTCCGACCACCGTCGAGGAGCATATCGCGGTGGCCGAGCAACTCGGCGGCTTCGATGCGATCGGCGGCCCGAAGATGGACAACATGTACAACTCCGCCTGGGCCTGGGCCGGCGACTCCCCGTTCCGCTACACCAAGCTGATCGCCGCCGACTGGGGCGGCACGCGAACTCCGATGGTCGTCTCGTGGCCGAAGCGCATCAAGCCCGACAAGACGCCGCGGCCGCAGTTCACCCACGTCAACGACGTGGTACCTACACTCTACGAAGTCCTCGAGATCACGCCGCCGAAGGTCGTCGACGGCCACGAGCAGGATCCCATGGACGGGGTCAGCTTCGTCTACACCTTCGACTCAGCGACCGCGCCGGAACAGAAGAAGACCCAGTACTTCGACATCATGGGCAGCCGCGGCATCTATCACGAAGGCTGGATGGCCAGCACCTTTGGGCCCCGGACGCCGTGGGTGGCGGAAGTGCCGGACATCGCCAACTGGGATCCCATGCAGGATTCATGGGAGTTGTTCGACACCCGCCAGGACTACTCCTTGATGAATGATCTCGCTGCGGAATACCCCGACAAGCTCGAAGAGCTGAAAGAGCTCTTCATGGTGGTCGCCGAGGAGAACAAGGTTCTTCCGATTGGCGGCGGGCTCCTGGGCCCCCTCTATCCCAGTGAGATGAAGCGCAGCTCCAACACCGAATGGACTCTGTTTGACGGGATGACGCGCATTCCCGAGAGCCAGGCGCCGAACGTGCGCAACGGCAACCTCCGGGCGGAAATCGATGTCGAGGTGCCTGCGAATGTGAACGGTGTGATCTTCGCCATGGGCGGCTATGCAGGCGGCGTGAGCCTCTACGCCCTGGACGGCGACCTCTATTACGAATACAGCGCACTCCTGCTCAAGCGCGACAAGATCAAGGTCGGGCGACTGCCGGTCGGTACGGTACGGATCGAGATGGAGATGCGGACCCCGCCGGAGCGTGCCGCGCCTGCCGAGGTCAGATTCTGGATTAACGGTGACGAGGCGGCAAGCGGCACGATTCAGCGCACAGTTCCCGGCACGTTCACGGCATCGGAGACGTTCGACGTGGGCATGGACACCAGCTCTCCCGTGGCCGACGCCTACTTCGACCAGGCGCCGTTCCGGTTCAACGGCACCATCGTTCGCCTCTACTTCGAGAACCTCTGACCGGAGACACAGGCCGTGCTCAGAACGTCCGCAGGGCTCGCATTCGCGCTCCTCGTCGTCGGTGGCTCGACCCTCTCCGCGCAGGAGGGGGTCGACCGGAAGGAAGATCTCGCCCAGACCGCGGCCAACCCGATCGCGGATCTGATCAGCCTGCCACTGCAGTTCAACGACGACATGGGCCTCGGGCCCTTTGACCGGAGCTTCCCGGTCCTGAACATCCAGCCCGTGGTCCCGTTCGCCGGGGGCAAGATCATCACCCGGACCATCTTTCCCTTCGTGTGGATTCCGGACGTGACGGCCGAGAGCGGCCGGCTCTCCTCCGGCCTGTCCGACATCGTGCTCACCACCTTCTACGTACCCGGCGAAGGGAGCCTGATGTGGGGACTCGGGCCCGTGTTCGAGTTCCCTACCGGCGGCTCGGAGCGCGGTACCGGGAAATGGAGCGCGGGTCTCTCGGTCGTCGCGCTGGCGCAGCCCGGCGACTGGACCCTGGGGATCCTGGCGAACAACGTCTGGTCCTACGCCGGGGACTCCGACCGTGAGGACGTGAACAAGGGACTACTCCAGGCCTTCATCGTGTACCAGCTCGGCAACGGCTGGTACGTGAACAGCGCCCCAATTCTCACAGTAGACTGGAACGCTGACGACGGCCAGAAGTGGAAGGTGCCGTTCGGCGCGGGCGCGGGGAAGCTCCTGTTCCTCGGAAAGCTCCCGCTGAACGTGCAGGTCGGCGCCTACAAGTACGTGGTCAAGCCGGACGTGGGGCCCGACTGGCAGTTGCGACTGCAGGCCCAGTTCCTGTTCCCGAAACCAGGGGGGTGACGTCAGGTGAGTTCGGGACAACCGCTTGGTCGAGGAGCGATTGCGATTCGCACACTGCGCTGTACCGGTTCTTCGCGGCACGCTCTCGCTGTGACCGCCGAAACCTTCGCTTACGAGGGCGATGAATTCGGGCTCGTGGCCAGGCTCGGGGTTCGATTATGAACGGGGACGCGATGTCGATACGACGCGGTCTGGCTGCCGCCCAGCTTCCCTTCGTCCTGCTGGCGAGCCTGCTGGAGCCTCGAGATGGGCGCGCTGCAGGTCGCCTTCATCGAGAGCACCCTCTGCAGAACCGCGATGTGCGGTGGACGTCCCTCTCTCTCCACGAGCCTGCCTGGGAGAATCCGTCAGAGATCTTCGAGGCGATCCAGGAGCTGATTCGGGCGCGGGGGATCACTGCTTCTTCGCCGGGCACCTGCACTACTGCGACTACGACCGCCTGGAGCAGGGCGGAACTGGCTGCCCGCCCGGCTCAGAGCGGCACCCGGAACGCCGGGGTAACGGACACCATCCACTCCCACTCGCCGTCGTCGAGCCCCCGAGCCGCGTCCAGCCGCACGAGGTCGTAGAACAGCGACAGGCCTACACCGAGAGATGTGCGGACGTTGCCGGTAGCGATGGCTCCGAAGCGCGCGGCCGCCTCTCCGCCGACCTTGCCGAGGTCCGTCCAGCCGGCGGCCGCGAGTCCCCGGAGTCGGATCCACGGGTGCCACA